>CATISE010000076.1 GCA_949538655.1 Marine Group II euryarchaeote MED-G33
CAACCTTAGCCTCACCCGAATCTGCGACGGTATGACACTGGTGGAATACATTCATTGTGATGCCAAGAAATAGGATACAAACACAGCCAAACCAAGCCGCAATTGTCCGATGAATCTTTTCAGAAAGTATCAGCCCAAATGCGGAAAGGAATACCAACATTACCCAAAATCTGGGTTCGCTAACCATGACCGAAATCGCACTCATAGTTCGGCGAATTCTGATTGGTTCTTCAACATGACCGTCTGAAAGTGACCGGGAAACCCGGAAATCAGATCATTCTTCTTCGGACACTTTCACAGGCGTTCCAACAATTGATTCAGTCGATTCAGGGATCAATGTCTCCGTCAGTTCTTCCTCAACAATGGAATCCATATTGTCTTCAGTTCGTGCAGATTCCTGTATTTCTTCTTGCTTATATTCGCTTTCACCAAGGGCCTTGTCGAGTTTGTGAAGGACCTCATTGGCGACGACAGAAGAGATAGTCCCTGAGCGTTCGGCATCCAATAGTGCTTGGATTTGTGAAGCAATTAAATCTCGTCGTGCACGTTCGACTCGGGCGCAATGTACAATGTTCTCTTCCGATAATTCGACGATTTTAGCCTCACTTTCTTTCACACGTGTACGATAAGGTTCAGCGAGTGTAGATTGGTCGTTGTCACTGATGAGGCCCTGTGTATTGAGTACACTGAGGCGACGAAGGGCAGCACGACTACCAATCACTTCTGCGAGTGCAACTTCGTATCGCAATTCCGCTTCTGCTGGAGAACCACTAATGCCAAGACGTTGTAGCAAAGGGCGTATGGTCAAACCCTGAATGACCAAAGAAAACAAGACCACGCTGAAAGCAATGATTAGCATATCATCATAGATTGGTGAGAGTGTTGCTGTCATCCCTTCACCTCCAGAAATGGTTTCACCCAGATATGAAAACTCTGGAGGGTGGTTGACAAAGTGAGAGATCAGTAGCAACAATGCAAGTGGGATACTGCCACGTAATCCACCCCACCACATGGCAACTTGCCAGCGACTGGATACAGGATTGGGATTTTTGATATTGGCAAGCATCGTCAATGGGAATACGACCAAACGAGCCACCAATGCTGCACCAATTCCAACTGCTGCAAGATGGAACACATGTGCATCCCATGCAAATACAGCTTGCAACTCGTATCCAATTAACAGGAACAAAACGCTGTTGACCAAGAATGCCAATACTTCCCAAAAATGATGCATCCCAATTCGGGCTGTGGGGGTCATACCCTCTTTGACACCATGATTGCCCACCAATAATCCGGCGACGACGACGCTGATCACGCCACTCCCATGCAACATTTCAGCCAAGAGGAAAGCACCGAATGCAAGGGCCAATGTAATGGCGATTTCAACGAGATGATCTTCGGATTGATGTAGCAACCAATTGGCCAGTAGTCCGCAAAGTAAACCGGCAATCGCACCGACGAATACCACGATGATGAATTCGCTCAAACCTGCAGAAAAGATTGACATCAATTCAAGATCGACGCCCGAAACAACTGCAAGAGTCGTCATCAAGATGATATTGAACAAAACGATGGCAGTACCATCGTTAAACAACGATTCACCCTCGATCAATACAGACAACCGTTTTGGGGCGCCAAGTGTTTTGACCAAGGCCAGAACACTCACAGGATCTGTCGCGGCAAGAATAGAACCCAGCAGTAAACCATACAGGAAACCGTTCTCAACATCAGCCCAAACAAGTTTCCAGCAGATGAAGCCGATGATGGCAGTATTGAGGAGTACACCTGGGATGGCGAGGAGAGTTATCGGCCGCCAATTTTGTTTCAATTTCTGTATATGCATCGCACTGGCGCCTTCAAACAACAACGGAGGTAACAAGAGGAAGAAAATTGTCTCAGCAGTCAATAAACCAGTGAGCTCAATATCTTCGGGCATCCAATATTCGCCCAACCACCCCACAAATAATCCGACGATTACCAAGGCGATTGTATAGGGTAATTTCACCCAACGGATGGCGATTGCAACCAATAGTGCCAGGATTAGAGCCCCGAGAATACTTTGGAACCAAGAGGGGGGAATGGCGGACATCAAAGTGGGGCGGGACGAGACGACTCTTCAACACATACGCTCACGCACGCGAGAGGAATGGGATTCATTTACGCCAATAAATGGCGACATTGCCTCTTGCATCAACCAAAATCGAATTGGTACGCTCAGCAATTTCTTCGAAAACAATCGTACGTTGACTCCGTTCCTCAACCAAGCCTTTGTTCATCTTTACTTTGACCACTTTTCGACTTCTGAGTTGCGCGTCCAATTCCTCGAACATGGCATCAGTCAATCCCGAACGACCGATGCGCAATGTGACTTTGAATTCCCGATCATGGGCCATCCGGCGAATGCTGGCTGGAACTTGGCTCATTCATTCACCTCATGAGGGAAATCAGGGCCTCGACGAGAAATGCGGCCACATTTATTGCAAGTCGTAATTCGCATACCACTTCGTATTCGAATCCTAGCGGTGACACCAGGTCGCAATGGGGACTGGCATCCACGGCAAATCCAAATCCGATTTTTAGATTGAATTTTGATTCGATGTCGTCTGCTGATTTGCCACAATTGAGAGGCGGCAGCATTCACGGTCGCATCTGTATGGTGCCAAGGATTGTCGAGAACCTCGGAAAGTCGAGATGAGGCAGTAACAGCACGCTGTCGCCGCGCAGCCGCACCTCGAACTCGTCCACGCTTGCCACGGCCCATTTAATCACCCAATCACAGAACTGCCGAGATCTCCGCACCTACTTTTTCGATATCTTGGTCACCATTTACGGATATGAACAGGTCCCGTTGTCGGTACCAATCTGCAAGTGGTGCGGTCTGGGCATGGTAAGCTGCAAGTCGGGTAAGGACGGTGGCTTCGTTATCATCAGCCCTTCTCTTCATTTGTGTACTGCCACAGAGATCACACACCCCTTCGGTTGCGGTCGGGTTGAAAGTATCGTGGAAAACAGCATCGCATCCCCCACAGGTGTATCGCCCACAAATTCTCTCAACGATTCGATTGTCTGGTACTTCAATTGCAATGACGATGCTCAATTCAGCGATTTCAGATAATGCTTCAGCTTGAGGAATTGTTCTTGGAAAACCATCGAATAATACGCCATCCACAGCATCTTGTTGAGTCAACCTTTCTTTGATGAGGCCGATGATCACATCATCTGGAACGAGTTGTCCGGCATCCATGTACACTTTTGCTTCCATCCCAAGAGATGTGCCTGCCGTCAATGCTGCACGTAGCATGTCGCCTGTGGAAATCTGAGGTTTCCCAGTAAGGTTGACGATGTTGCCTGCCTGAGTTCCTTTGCCTGCACCGGGCGGACCAAACAATACAATCGATGATGCCATGATTGGGCGAGATGAATGGCCTTCTTGAACTGAACGGAGCCTCCCGGGCTGTTCATGCTTGACCTGTGCGCTCAAGATACTCTTGACCGTAATGCTGCCACTGTTCCATGGTCCAACCTGGAGGTAGACCACCCGCAGGTAGAGGGGGACCGTTCTGTGGAAGTGCTGGAGGAAGACCTGCTGGCAATGCTGTAGGGGCGGGGGGAAGGCCCGTTGGCACCACTGCAGCACCAGGGATGGGGGGCAAGGACAACTTGGGTTGACTCTGTGATAGAGCGACAGCCAATTCCTCAGCACTAACTGCTCCAGATGTTTGGTCATCGGAGGCCCCACCAATATTCAGTGCAGCTTCTCGACGTGTTTCTTGAGCGCCAAAGATCGCATCAGAAGAAAGCAACTCTTCACCTCCTGAAATCGCCGAGTCCGTTCGCCTTAGGCGCAGTATACCTAGACCCAGAAGACTGACAACCAACAACGCTAGGATTGCGATGGACCAAGCAGGCAACCCGAGTGACTCGAGAACGCCTGCAATACCACCAGATTGGCCATTGCCTGAAACCATGATTTCAAGAGTCGCAGATTCATTCCGAGAAAGAAGTGATTCCCCAGTCAGTGGAATGGCATTGCCACTGAAAGTGACTTCTTGTAAACCACGTAAATCACTGCTTTCGTAGGAAAATGTCAGTACACGAGTTTCACCCACGCCCATTGCTGAAAGAGTGTCACTTTCCAATTCGATTGTGAGGCCATCGGGAGATTCAACGAGGAGTTCTACATCACAAGCAATATTTCCAGAATTTATGATGGAAAGATTTCCAATTCCAACATCACCTTGAGACAACTCAGTACGAGAATCCGTATCGAATATCAACCACAAGCTGGGTTCGACAACAATGCCGAGTTCAGCGACTTTCTGGAATTGCTTTCCACCATCCAATGTCTCTGCATCGATGATCACAGACAATGTGCCACTAGGACCTGGAGCCACACCAGAGGCCACTGTAAGGGAAAGGGTGACACTGGTGGAGCCACCCTTCACCAATCCGCCTGCCGCTGTAGATGCAAATCCAACCTGCCAACCATCTGGTAGGGTCCCAAAGGACCAACTCAGTAATAGGTCTACATTTCCGATATTGTTCAACTCAATCTCGGCCAAACCATAGTCTCCGATTGCAGCAGAAATCGTCCCCGACTCAGGAAGGGTAATTGAAATGTCAGCAATTTCCTGAACAACCAATCTAGTTCGGTTGACTTGGAATCCTGAATCTGCCAACTCAGTTCGGAAATCGATTTGGTTCGCATCACCATCGTTGGAATTGAAAGGTACCAATACCACGATATCGATGGTCAATGAGGTCCCTGGTTGCAATATGAATTGTAAGAAGCGATCATCACTTAGAGTTCCAGTAGTCAATTGTAAATCCCAATCGGGCAATGCTGGAGATGCACGTACACTGAAATCAATCTCAATATTGCCTTTGTTCTCAATCACCAGCGTATGTTCAATCCGTTGCTCATTCTCTACAGAAATATCTCCGATGAAACCCGATGGACCCAAGGGCACACCGTTTCCATCGTATAGGTCTGCACTAAACGCCCGACTGATCCAAACCTCAACATGGGAACCCTCATCCGAGAGTGAATCGATTTTGGAGAATGATGAATCATCAAGACTCGAAGTCGTGCAAGTCACATCTTCAACGGTTCCAGCCGCGGGAAGGCCATCTACAATGTAGGGGACACGAACTCGAATCGGGACTGGGATAAATTGCAGTCGGGCCAATGGCTCCAATGTCAGTGAAGATGAATTGCCAGTGCCCAACTCAATCGCCCAGCGGTTTGGCGTCTCACAAGAAATTTCGTAGGTTGTGGCGCCATTCCCTGTATTCAACACTGAAAGTGAAAATGAGGCGAACTCACCCGGTTCAGCACCGAGGTTGCTCGTTCCAGCAAGTACGGTTTCCAGACCTTCTACTCGAAGGACTTCGACCTCGAGACGAATGGTATGAGATACGGTTGGATTCATTCTGTAATAGGCGATGACATCGACAACATAGACGCCGGGCAAGGCGTATCGTGCCCCATTGAAAGCATCTAGGTCTGCATCAAGATCCCGCATCGTAACGCTGACTTGTGTACTGTTTGCAATGCCTTCCGAGGAGGTCAAAGTGAAGGGTCCTTCGTTTGAAGCCACCTTCTCCCATTCATCTTCAGTAGGATTGAGGGCGCCACTGGCCTCCATCTGTTGAACTGGAGTGACGAGGAAAATGACCTCTTCATCGCTGGTGCCCTCATTTGTTAGCGTCAAATCCCAGGACACCTCGGTACCGGTTGAGGGGTCGAGAATTTGTTTACGAGCCAAGTCAACCTCGTCTCCATCTGCCGGCATTGAACCATCGGGCATATGTGGCGTGATCCGAATCCCAATCGCTGTGATGTTCAAATCGAGTTCGACTACATTGTTGTTGGTTCCATCGACCTCATCATTCATCTCAGTGACATTGTTTGTTGTATCCAATGTCAGACGAATGGTGTGAATCCCCGTTGTTGTGAATTGCTTTTGGAAGGAGAATGAATCGGACGCGCCACCTGCAAGAGGGTCGCGTGTACCTGTCCAAAGTACCTCATTCGCAGATATGTCTTCGACCATGACTTCGTAACTTCCAGTAATGGCCGGAGCTTGATTGATCCAAGCCATTCGCAAGAGAACATAATCATTCTCAAGCGGAGTCATTTGACTGGCCCAAATCGAACCGTCGAAGACCGCGATATCGCTGATTGGATTTTCATTCCCAACAGCGGAAACCACGACAGCATATCCTTGCTGGTAACCACCTGAATGGGATATTGAGATGGTCCAATCGCCAGTTGGTCCTGTTGATAGACGAACGCGTTCAACATTGTTTAGAGAATCTTTCTGACCACCTGTAGTAGAGAATCCATTGGCAAAATCATTGCCTTTGTAGACGGTGCCATCTGGGGATGTTACTGTCAAATCCAAGTCGCTAATCAATCGGGAGGCAGATTGAGTGGCCGATGATGATCCCTCGCGATCATTCCAAACCAATGTCACATCTAGACCATACGAACCATCGAGGGCATAATTGTAGGCATAGGATAGACCTGGTGACAGTGTCTGGGATGTATCGTAGAAGATATTCTTCGCAATGACGCCTTCATGAGGATACAAACTCTCTTCCAAATCCAGTTGACCCCAGCCCTCGTCCATGTTCGGAATATTGGCAGTACCGATATCCCTCGCACCATTGATTAGAATCGCTTTGATTAGAGCACTATCTGGATTGGGGATCGATAGTTCAGTCCGCAAAAATTGGCGTGCCAAGAGGGCCGCACCACCTACAACAGGTGTCGAGGAACTGGTCCCATCGGCTGACATGTAGAGTGGTGTTGTGGTACCTGAGTGGCGTGCACTAGAGCATGACCAACCCGCTGGATTCTGTGCCTCCTCCGCCCGGGGGCTGCAAATCTGTACACCGGGTGCGACGATGTCGGGTTTGATTCGACCGTCGGCGGTTGGGCCGATGCTAGAGAATGAGGCGATCTGACCGGCGGATGCTGTACCTGGGCGGCCCGTTGTAGATGCACCCACGGTCAGGACGTTCTTCGCGGTAGCAGGGGGAGCGACTGATTGTGAACCCTGACTGCCTTCATTACCTGCAGCGAAAAGGACGAGGAAATCATCATAGTCGTGTAGGAATGAATCCGCGGAACGTGAATCGGATGTGTATTGCCCCCACGATGACTGAGCCCCCCAAGAATTGGATTGGACGTGGGCGTTCTTCTGTTGTGAATCGCGGAACATATCATACAACGAACCCCATCGCGCGAGTTGACCTGAAGAGTCGTGTTCAAGCTGATAGAAATGGAAAGTCGCTGCTGGGGCAACACCTTGTGTTGATGAATCTCCAGAACCATCTCCAAACATTGTCCCGGCTACGTGAGTACCGTGTCCTGAATTGGTATCTGCTGCTGAATTGTCAGGCCCATAATTGTGGTAAACACCACGGATCCGTGTGTTGAAATCCCCGTGATCTTGATCCAAACCGGAATCTGACAATGCACCCACTTCACCCGTCCCATCAAGGCCACCATTGTGATTATTCACTGTGGCATCGATTGTAGAAATGCTTCGAGCATAATTATTGTTGATTCCAATTGAGTCATGAGGCTCGATGAACAGTAGTCTATGATCACGAGAAAGTGCGGGCAACCAATCTGAATCGATTCCGATGGTTTGGCATAGATAAGAATCACAGTGGACAAACTCTGAACCGGCCATGTACAGATGTTCTTCCAATTGACTGGTGTCGACATCCTGTGCCAATGTCAAATCCAAATCCAATACTCCGGAGACCTGGTGCAAATCAACATCAAGCCGCCATGCTGGTTGCTGCGCACCGACCCAACGAACTCGTTCATCCTCTGCCAATTGAATAATCGAATTGCTTCTAGACTGAACAGAATTAGGCAACCTCAGCACCCAAGCGTCTTCAGGAAGTGTGTCGACGATTATTGCATCGACACCTTTGGCGATTGATTCAGCCAAAACACCATCATTTTGGAACAATTGAACGATGATGTAACCCGTTGCAAATGGATCATCCATCGCTTGCAAATTTGATGGAATCGACGCCGATTGGTAGAGCGGGTCAAAATTTCCAGTCTGAACCCAAAGTTGACCTGAACCAGAGGAAATAGCAACATTTGCCCCTGAGGAACCTTCTGATTCGAACCAATTCTCAGCCGCTTCAGCAGCAGTCCACTGCGATTGTTCAAGTGAATCACTAGTCGGGGTTGGAGCCATAGATGCCCACGGTATTGTGACCATCAACACGGCGAGGAAGATCGAAGTCAATGAGAGACGCATGGGGCTTAACGAAGCGCAGCCCCTTTTTGATAGTTGACGCCCTACGGGCGTCGAAATTATCCAATAACTTCGGTAATATTCATGACTGCAAACATGGGGTCGATTGTCATCGAGACTTCTTCACCATTCTCAAAACCAGTACCGACATCCTCGATGTAAATCGAAAACTCCCAAGTCCCGACTCCACCCTCATGTTCGTTGAAATAAGCCTGCATTGAATCTACTTCGTCAGAGTTTAGCATCAACTGCGCACCGTCTAATTGAGAGCCCTCTAATCCACGTTCGA
>CATISE010000077.1 GCA_949538655.1 Marine Group II euryarchaeote MED-G33
AGGCAAGTGGCCCAGTTCCCTGCGGTGGTAACTCAGCTGGGAGAGTGCCAGACTGAAGATCTGGAAGTCGCCGGTTCAAGCCCGGCCCACCGCACCATTATTCCGTCTCACAATGGCGTACGCAATACCCACTAGTGCCAATATGATGATTGGGAAAATGATGAACCCATTCAAGAAAAAGAAATACTCGCCGAGTTTACTACCACTCCACATCGATGTTTCTTCGGTTGCATTGGTGCCATTCCTTGTTGCTGTGAATTCGTCAACCGCAATACTCATTGTGATCTGTTTTGAAGTACAGGTGATGCACTGAACCCCATTTGCTGTATCGACACGGTACGATAATGTCACCGATAGATTTTGAGGCTCCATACTAGCATCCCCTCTGAAACTCACCCAAAAGTCAGTTGAACTACCTCCATTTACGGTAATTTCACCTGGTGAAGAGTAGGATAGCCCACCCGCATTAATTTGGATGATCACATCTTCAACAAATATTGTTGGATTTTCCGCCCGACATTCGGTCACAGTCGTTCGATCAGACAGTGGACTCACATCTATTTCCATTTCAGTTGGAGTACATGTAATCTCTACATCTGGTAAAATTTGTGCCTCAGTAGGTGGTGTATACTGTAGCATAGCCAGCAAGAAGAGCAATGTCAAAAAACATGCTCGACGCATATTTTGGCTACTCTTTCCTCACTGATGAAGTTTAACCCGACTAATTTGTATTATCAAGAACATTATTTTGGATCGAATACAGGTTCGCCAATCCTTTTTCTGCCATGTCCATGAGTCGATTCATTTGTTCACGTGAGTAAGTAGATTCTTCTCCAGTTCCTTGCACTTCGACAAGCATACCATCACTGGTACCGATGACGTTCATGTCGACATCAGCATTGGAGTCCAGGATGTAATCCAAATCTAGGTAGACATCATCGCCGAGGAGACCGACGCTGATTGCAGCGACATCGACAGGCAATACTGCTGCTTCGTGCGCCGTCTTTTCCGCCGAACTCAATTCGCGAGGTTTCCAATCCCGACCTGCATCTGCAGGTTTACGGTCAGCGGCTGGTAGGCACAATCCCTGTTCAATGAGTCGACGAACTCCAAGACGAAGAGCAATGGTAGCGGCTGTAATCGAAGCACACCGTGTACCTCCATCCGCATTGAGAATATCACAATCCACGGTCAGACTGTGGGGTCCAAGTTCCTCAAGATCAATTCCTGCCCGAAGACTGCGTGCAATCAGACGCTCGATTTCGTAGGTACGGCCCTTTGCACCTCTTCGCTCACGCTGAAATCGTGAATCGGTAGAACCAGGGAGTAGGCTGTATTCTGCATTGACCCAACCCTTTGTCGCATCACGAGGGAACCAACGTGGTAGATTCCTCGCACGTGTACAACATGCGAGAACCACAGTATCTCCTTGTTTGTACAAAACACTCGCAAGTGCATTGGGTGTGAAGTCGATTTCGACTTCGACATTCCGCATCTCATCTTTCTCGCGCGTGAGTTCTAAATCAGCTTCCTTGAACTTGGCCATGTAACCGGCGACTCAGGTCTCATTCTTCAACCGCGCGGCGTGCATGAGGTGGTCTCCAAGCAGACCATACCCCCTCAGTGGTCTCAATGTATGGACCTCCGATCAAGTCTACACAATAGGGGACGGCTGACCATATTTCATCGATAATCTCACGTATTGAGCGAGGACTTCCAGGCAAATTGAGAATGAGTGTTTGTCCACGTGTTCCAGCTGTTTGTCGACTGAGAACAGCCGTTGGGACGTGCCTCAAAGAAATCGCTCGCATCTGTTCACCAAATCCAGGTAACATTCGATCACAGATTGCTTCGGTTGCATCAGGTGTCACATCTCGAGGTGCCGGTCCCGTGCCACCTGTTGTGATAATGACTGAACAACCAGCATCACAAAGCTCGATTAGAGTCGACTCGATATTTTCTCGCTCATCAGGGATGACTCGTCTTTCAATGTTGAATGGATTCGCGATTGCGATGGATAGAAACTCTGAGATGGCCGGTCCCGACAAATCTTCGTAATCTCCCGATGAGGCTCTGTCTGAGGCCGTGAGCACACCAAATGTCACGGGGTCCATGACGGGTCGAAGCCGTTGACGATAAGAATACTACTCTTCCTCAGCGAGGAATCCTGCACGCGCCGCCGCGCGTCTTTCTTTTCGTTCATCACGAGGAATTGGGGATCTTGATTCGATGTCACGTGCTTTATTTCCGCCCGGCATTTTGCCAGTCAATACACTGGCTTTTGCATCATGGAATTCAGTCGCAGTTAGCCATCCATCTCTGCGCATGTCAGCGAGTCGTTCAAGTCGTTCAATCATTTCATTTGAATCTAGGTTACCTTGATTTCCATTTCCATTTCTTCGACCCTTTGACCAGATGAGTTGTGAAAGAGTTGCCGTCAATAATCCATACAGTGCAATACCGGTGAACATCAAGAAAATCGCAACAGCCCTCCCTCCGTTCGTCACAGGGGCGTAGTCTCCGTAACCAACGGTGGTTGCTGTGGTAATCGCCCACCACATTGCCTCTGGCAGCGTATTGATACATGTATCTCCACAAGCGGCCTGTGATGCGTGCTGTTCAAAGAGATAAGCGATGAAACCACCTGCAAATCCAATTGCAGTGACGACGAATATAAGGTGCTGAATTTGGCGCTGAACAGGGGACTCTTCACTTGTTTCTTGCAAACCAAGCAAATTCGTGGCCAATGAATACACCTTCGTCAAATGGACCAATCTTAATAGAACAATGACACTGAATTGGGGGAATGCGGCTAGAATAACAGGGGTCAAACCGAGCATACCCCAACTTTGAGCACGCCACCATTCAGAGCGGTCATCGGTCAACGAGAGGTCTTTCGCGAGTTCAGCCACGAAGAATCCAACCAATGCGAGATCGATGATCGACAAAATCCAGAACAATGTGGGATTTGAGTTCACCAAATCTTCTTGAATCACGAAAATAACGATGCCAATCGATACCAACGAGAAGATTAACTCTAGATTCTCTACTCGTATCCAGTTTGACCACCAGAAGGTTTTGTCATCGGAGACAACCTCTACCTCAGTCATGGGAGTGAAGCGGTAAAGAGGAGTTCTTGAGTGTTCGGTGCACCCTTATGGGTGCAATGCCGATTCAACGAGTTTCAGGTATCGTCGAGGGATTCCTCATCGTCAACGGATTCTTCTTCAGGATCTTCTCCATCCAGTTGACGCTGCGCTCGCATCCATTTTCCTTTCGAACACAGAACAATGTTGGCAATAGGGTCCCCTGCTCGAACCAACGGGTTGAGTGCCAAGCCGACGATGACTCCGGTTCTCGGACTTTCAATACGGTGGGTTTTCTCACCGAGTGGATCTGTGACCAGTGCGATTTCCTGTCCTTTTGAGACATGCTCGCCCACATTGACACGGCTATAGAGCAACCCGCCTGATTCGGATCGTGCCCACTTAGAACGGCGGACAAGCAGTCGAACCGCTGGTAGTCGTACCTCCCGTTCAATCATCCCTAGGTGACCCATTACATTGAGAACTCCTTCAATTCCAGCGTGCACCGCATCCATCTCAAACCGGTGGGCGGTTCCAGCCTCCAGCAAGATTGTCGGCGTCCCATCATTGGTTGCCGCTCGCCGAAGTGACCCCTTGGGACCTTTCGAGTGCAGAATGATTTGGGTTCCAAAAGCCCGTGCAAGTTCCATACATTCCTTTTCGTCAAAATTGGCACGCACGTGTGGGAGGTTTGTTCTCGAATGGGGTGCAGAATGAAGGTCGATGAGACAATCTGCTCTCTTGACAACAGATTGGAATAAGGCGTAAGCGATTCGCTGAGATTGATTGCCTTGGGCCTTACCGGGAAAGAGTCGATTGATGTCCTTGTTATCGGGGGCCCCTCTCTGTTCGAGCAGCATCCCTTCAATATTGACAACAGGGACACAAATGATTGTACCGACGAGTTCATCGCGGCGGATTCGGTCATCATCAGTTCCTGCAATATGATCATCCCCATGGATGAGA
>CATISE010000078.1 GCA_949538655.1 Marine Group II euryarchaeote MED-G33
CACAATAGCCAGAATGGGTGATGCCTGTCCAACTTGGGAAGGAGTTTTACCAACTCAAGAGATTAACCTAAACAATGAATCATCAGGAGGTAGTTCCAACCTAAGTAGTTCATTTTCCATGTCACTTTCTGTGATTTCGGTGGTGATGGCTGCTGTGGTAATTCGTAAAGAATAACAAGCAGAAAATGTATTGATTTATCCAGATGGTATGGGATTAGACTCACAAAAGTGAACAAGTGGTTTACTTATGATCACGAGGGGTTATGCTAAACACCCTTGTACGCAATCAGTCTGTTAAAAAGGGGTCGCAGTGCGTCCTATTCGTGCGTACCCATGCGTTCGTGGACCCTTTGACAATCAAGCGATACGATCCACAGTCTCTGGTGTAATGGCTTCATCCTTGGTAACACGGAATGAAATGGCTTTGAGATTCTCAGGTCCATTTCTGAACTTCCGAATAACCATCCGTGTTTCAAAATCGGTTCCAAGCATTCCAACTTCGAATTCCATGACAATATCACAAATGGAACGCAACTCACGCTCCACCGATTTGTCAACCATGTCACTAGATACATTGAGCAAGAGAATACCTCTGTGCAATTGCGCATGTGCTTGAATCATTCGCAGCATCGAGATGACTCGAGATGGTTCATTTCTAGCGAAGAAAAAGTCGAGGTTATCGATTGCAGCTCGGAAGTAAGTGGGCATAGAGGTCATCTGACTTGTGAGATCGGTTAGATAATCGTGGATGTCATTATCGACGAATCTGGTTTGTGCAAGTCTCTGAATGTCTTGCATTGTAAAACCCTCAAGCCTGTAACGACTGGCTCGTAAATCACGTTCCAAGACATTGCGGTTGTATTCTTCACCCATGGTGCGTACCATGATGTCAGTGGGCCAATCATATCGACGGAATAGTGAAAGAATTTCAGCTTGACTTTCAGCCGTGGAAATCAGCAATGTCTTTTCGGCATCTTCAGCAACCGATACAAATTGTTTCCCAAACAAATCCATTCCTGCACCTTGGTTTCCAATGGCCAGCAGTGTAAATCCACGTGGAATGCTGCCTTCATTGAGTGGACTACCAGTCAAGATTGCATCGAATTTGGGTGAGCCAATACTTGCCATGTCACCATAGAACTCTTCATCATCGGCATCAAATCGAACAGTTGTTGTCATATCAGCACCTCTCAATGGATTACGACCTGCCCACGGTCAATCAGGTCGGTGCAATACAGATCTAAATTTGCAAGCACACCTGGTGGTGTTTGGTCTGGAACGTTAACGATCGCCGTTAGCACCTCACGTGCGCGAAACGTGTTGATGAATGTGTGAAGATATTCTGCCAGCATTCTCTTTTCATTGTAAATTGATAGTGCATTGACTGAATCAAGAATTACGAAATTACCGGTTTCAGTGTATTCACCCAAGTGGTATAATGTCTGCAGCATGATTGACTCTAGCATGATTGGACTGTCTACAAATCGAACATTTGGATAGGGTATATTTGTGCCACCGATGAAACCACTTGACACCGTATCGATGAATTGAATTCCACTAGGGTCAACCCCAATTTGCTCAAGTGTTTGAATGACTTCTGTAGCGCTGCGAGATGCACAGATGTAGACACCTCTCATTTCAAAGCCCTGAATCAAAGGTTGCAACAATGAGGCGATAATCAACTCGGAATTACTCGTGCCGACACGAACCTGAATTGCTGATGAAGGTGTGGCTTCTTCAGCCAATTGCTGAGCGATACCTGTGTCCAATTCAATCATTCACAGCACCCCACTTCAACATCGGCGTGAGCATCACACCCTTCGGTGTCAACTCTAAGGCATATTTCGCTCGTGCGTGAGATGTCCCTCTCATTTTTACGACCTGAACAAATCGTAGAAGATGCCCCATTCGCTCAACGTCTCCGAGCACGATGATACCATCGAGAATGGCTTCTTCAACACCGAATGATGACCAGTATGCCTTGGCACCTGAAGATGTAATTTCTGAGACGAGCAATGCAGTACAACCGAGTGTAGCAAGTGCTTTTCCAAGTTTGAACAAGAAGTCACGAATCAATTGCTCACTTGGGATTTTGTAGCACAACGTTGTGACTGAATCAATTACCAATCGAGTTACACCAATCGTGTTGACGATATCTGTAATCGACTTGACCATGGCGTCGATATCTGACAATTCAAACGTCGACTTCGTCATCCCTAGCCAAGAGAACAGGACGTCCATGTCGAATACGTTGATCAAACCTTGATCCACCAGTTGCATGTCGAAAAAGTCGAATTGACGGACGTTCTCAAGAAGTTTGACAGAGGGCTCCGTCGCAGAAAAATGGGCGCAAGCTTCTCCATTGCTTGCACCATTCACCAGGAATTCCATGCACATTGTTGTCTTGCCTGAACCACAGGTTCCGGCGACAAGAACGGTGGAACCGTAAGGGATTCCACCTCGCAAAATCTCATCCAACCCAGGAATTCCTGTGACACACCTGTCACGCTGGTACTGGGGGGTCGGCATCATGGGAACAGTCCGCGATTCAACAGGCTGTAGATAAGCCGATTGACTCAGAGGTGCCGAATTCACCCCAACTGACGAGTTTCTTACCAACCGGGTGTACCGCCGTCAACAGCGGTCCAATTTGTCAAACTGCTCGGTGAGCCACCAAGGTTGTAGGTCATTGAGTGATTTGCCTGGATGTTCCACGTATTATCCCAAGTAATGACAATTACATCATACGTCAATACAGTACCAGGCCGAGTCCAACCAAGTGTGATGGAATCTCCCTCGGCAGCCAATGTATCGATTGTACCAGTTCCAAGCACACCACTAGATGCTAAATCAATCATTGGGACATTGTAGGGGTTGTACTGTGTGGCTGAATTGCCAGTGCAAATAACGCGTCCACCGGCAGCTACGGCTCCATCCTGAATCAACTCAAATGCTCCCGGCCGGGACATGCTCCATCCAGAAAGGTTCATCGCAAATCCATCAGGGTTTTCCAATTCAATCCACTCTGGTGGACCGTTCAATGGGTCGGCCATAAATTCAGTAATTCTGAGTCCCGATGGCTCCCGTCCCGCATTGTGTACTTCCAATGTTACGCGCACAGAATCATCACCTAGATGCATTACACGACTCGCAGTGGCACCTTGCGTTGCGCCGGAGCGGTGAGACCCGTCTGAGAAGACAATTTCACCAATGCTTGATTCGTCAGCACTTTGTACGATTATAATCGTTAGATTGATACTCAATCCTTCATCGATTCCAAGGCCATGAATGAGACGATCTTCTGTCACATTCCCGAGTGCTGAAATCCGATTCAAATCAAGATGCCCATCGCCATCCCCGATTGCGGGCAATAGATCAGCAGTGAGCAATGTACTGGCGTTGTATACATGCCAATCATCGGTTGAATTTTCGATATCACGGATTCCAGCGTCCCTTAACACAACATGGCCCTTAGAATCTGTCAATCTTTCGAGACTATCGATGGCCATTTTATCCAGTCGATCTGTGTCGGCCACATTGCTCCCCAGTTTCAGCTGGCTAAGGGCAAGAAAAGCACTGACGATGACCAAGAAAAGCACGAACGCGGAGAGGAATTCAACCACTGCCGTCAAGCCTCTCTCGTCGCGCACTTTTCGTGCGCTCGCGACCGCGTTCCCGCCCCGCCTCATCATGCTGCCATAATGGTCGCATCCATCAACCCTGTGGCTAGATTCGTAGTGTCGTACAATCCTTCTGTTGCAGTGTCAGTTCGCCGAGGGGTATTTACGGGCCGTTTGTGGTCGTCGGTTCAATGGGTTCAGTCCAGCGCGCCCTACGGGCGCGGAAGCAGCACCGTGCGAGCGGCTTGGTTTTGCTGATGATTTTCAGCTCTCTAGCGGCATTTTTGGCACCCGTTCAAGCCAGTATTGCCACAGACGATTTGGCGATTGTGTCAGCGATTGAACCTCAACCGGAGATTCATTATGACTCCGACGACCTAATCGATTGGACGCCCAGTGTTTTGATTGAAAATCAATATAATTTCAATGCCGTGGCTCGTACAATCGATCTCGAGATTTGTGGTGGTGATCACACCGGACTTGCTACCTGCCCGGCTCAACATATTGTGAAAGAAGCATCCGCACAATCTCCAAATCTCAATCGCTCAGGAGTCGATGGTGATTCAGCAATTGTTTCCTTTTGGTCGTTCTTGTGGTTCGTAGACGCGGGAGATATTTCGACGTATTCTGGCGTTTTCACAGTCATGTTCCATTTTGCGATTGAAGACAGCAACGCTGCCAATGACCACCTTCGATATACAGTAACAATCGAAGAGGACTTGGTCGATTTGATCGCCAATGATCATGATGTTGACACATCAGTGGTATACAATAGTGGTACTCCGATTCCTGCCAATCTCGATGTGCGTAGCCGTTCATGGCCGCAAGGTCAAAGCTTCTACACCCATTGGTCGATGCATTTGATCAGCCCATTGGTTGCTGAATCCCAAGATTGTGTTGATTGGGATATGAATTTCACAGGTATAGGTGACGCGGATGGTTCGGGTGAATTGATTATTCACACTGCAAATCACTATAATTCAACCTCGAGTATTCACTACACCCCGTTCGATATCGAAGTTATGCTCACCAATAACTCAAACAAACTCCTAGGCAACATTGCAGTCACAGGAACCGAATGGGGCGTTAATCATGATGTCGAAGTTACTGCTTCAGTGAACGGAACAGAGGTATACACCGAAAATTGGCTATTCGTTGGTGATGGAACAGTCCAGACCCAGCAATACAATACCGATCTCGAAAATGGTACGCTTTGCTTCACAGTCAAGATGACTGTAGATGAAATGCAAGTTGCTGAAGACAATCATGAGGTGACCGGTTTTGATGGGACATACAATTCCCAAATGATTCCATTGCCCGACATCATCGCGCCTTTCGCTGATGATTTTGAAGTTCGCGCATGGGTGAATGGGACTCAATTGGACCCTAATTTATACAATGATATGATTGTCTTTGATCTCACAGTTAACGATACCACCGATGTATGGATTCGCGAAGTTGTCCCAGCACGTGGCACCACTACGTATGTTTTCCAGGGAGGGGAGTATCTCGTCCGGTTCCCTTACGGCGAACAGTCGATTCGTGTTGTATCTGGAAATATTGGTTGGGTGACTGCAACCTCGACAGTCGAAGTGAATCTCTACAATTTGGTTACCAATGAATTTGCTGCGGGCCCCTATACCTGCGAAGTTACACTAATGCCTGGGGAAGAAACCAATTGTGATTTTGATTTCTCTTCAACAGGACTCTACACCCTCAATGCATCGATTACAACCACCGATGGTAACATCGATTCTCTACCCAGTGACAACTGGTTCGAGCAAGCGATCATCATTGATTTTGGAGCGATTAATCCAACAATTGCAAACCCTTCACCAACGGATGTTTTCGAAACCGGACAAAATATTCTCGCTGTTGCTGCAGTCGACCCACAGGCTCCAATGCCGTTAAATTACACATGGAGGATGAATTTCATGGAGATTTTGGGCTATGGGGCAGTCACCAATGTCACATTGCCCATGGGCGAGTGGGTTCTAACCCTATATGTGACAGATGAAGCTGGAAATCTTGAAATCGCCACACAAAACATTCGTATTCTCAACAGAGTTGAATTGCAATCGATGCCTTACGTCACAGATGGTGTAGCGATTTCTACCTACTCAATGGAACTCGATTTCGATCCACCTCAATTGCCTCCGCCTGGAGTTTTCTATCCATCTGCATACAACAAAGGAATGGAGCCATTGGCCCTCTTCAACTTGACAATGGAATCCCCCTATGGTGTCGACATTAATGTAGACAGTATCGAAGCGTGGATTGATTTGGACCAATTCCTCCCATCTTCAATCAATCAATCAACAGTCGAATTGTTGCGCTTATCAAATTGGTCCTCAACAGTCACAAATGAATTGGATGGTGCTGAGAGTTTTACCGTTTACAACAACGGTAGCCTACACATGACGTTGACCATGCACAATGGGGGCTCGTTCATGATTATTGGAGATCTAAGCCCCGTTGAAGTCAATCCTGCAAATTTGACCATGGTGCTCCAAAAAGATGGCCAAGTTCAACTGGAATGGGAAAATGAAGGAGATGTCGAGAATCCTTATTTCGGTGGCTGGAAGATTTTCAGAAAAGACACATTCCGATTTATTTTCCCGTATGATTCAGCTTCACACTTCGATGCATCAACCGGAGGTTATGCAATTACAGAAGTCTCGAGCGACACACAATCTTGGCAAGACCCCAATTTCTGGGAAGAAGGAACTTGCCTGTCCTATCTTGTGATGTCTCATAATCGTGCTGGGATGATTGATTGGCGGTTCGGAAACGTATCGAATGCGGTGTGGGATTCTGTGCAAGAACGCATGGTTGTCGACGAAGTTTGTGTCGATGATTCAGATCCTGGGACCACAGTACAGAGCATGGATGCAATAGCCACCTTCGACAATAATTCCAAGCGCCACACGATTCATGTTAGTTGGACATGGCCCGAAATTGATGATGAAGGGCCATTGGCCTGGAATCTCTATCGCTCTCAAGTTGTACTACCGAGCGTCACTTACATGGAACCACTCGTCATTGGATTGCAGGGCACACCAGGTGAGACAGAATGGTTCAATGAATCAGAAAGTGGATTGCGTGAATCAATCAAGGTAGAGCAATTCTACTACTATGTGTTGGTCCCATTTGATGCGGTTGGGAACAGCGACTATCTTGTCCGGGATGCCAATGCGGTAGAAATCGAATTAGATGACATGTTCTGGGATTATCCTCACAATCAACCTCCGATTGAAGGTTGTAGGGACAGTAGTGCTGAAAATTACGATTCTGAAGCATTGATCGAAGATGGCTCGTGTACTTATCCCTGGGATGGCCGTCTTCAGAATGATCTCAAATCAGGAGCATTCCAGCAGGCAGGAATTGTTTGTCTTGCCTTGGGTGTGATGAATATGCTGATGATTCCTATGCTCATTAACAAGTTCAAGGAACAGAAGGTCAAACTCAAGCGAAAGCGTGCCAGGCAAAAGCGACTTTCTGGTGTTGAAGACTTCGCTGACGATTTAGAGGACTTCTTCGATTGATGGCGCGACGTGGGAGATTTGAACTCCCGTGGGTGAACCCACTGGTTTAGCAAACCAGCGCAATGGCCAGACTATGCGAACGTCGCAGTGGCCGCACGACCAGCATTTTTCATTTAAGCCGAGTGGTTTACTCACTCTTCCCCATCGTCAACTTGTTCTTGTTGTGCGGCTTCGAATTCTTCGCGATCAATGACCCCATCTTGATTGGTGTCCATCGAATCAAAATCATCCTCCTCGTCAATCAATTCAGAGGGTAATCGTGCTGTGAAAATAATCTCATCAACAAATCCGTCTTTGTCTTTGTTTCTTAGTTCCATGACTCTAGTTCCCTTGGTTGCCTTTCCTGTTGTTTCCTTTGTTTGGTCGGCCCGAACTCGAATCATCATACCTTTTCCAGTCAAGATGAAGAGTTGGTCCCCTAAGTCCGGAATGGTGTGAACACGTACAATTTCATCATCATCGCCAAGTTTCATGGTTGCTACTCCGCCTGCGCCACGGTTCGTCTTTCGATATCCATCTCTCTCTTGTTTGGTTTCACCGGTTTTCAAGTCGATGACCGGTTCGCCATCTTCGCCGATAATCGGGTGCATTTCACCATCGCCAAGACGGCTACGTTTGGCCATTCCATATTTAGAGAGGGTAAGGACTTGTGTTTCCTCATTTGAAGTGGCAATCATGCCGACAACAGCATCATTTTCTTTGAGGTTCATACCACGCACACCAGCTGTCACTCTACCTTGGACCTTGACCGTAAATCCAGTAGATCCATCTGGTAATTGCTTTGTTTGACTTGGCTTGAACCTACATGCTCGTCCATTCTTTGAGACGAGTACAACATGGTCATCATCTGTTGCTTCACGAACAGCAACCAGTGTATCGGTTTCAGTCTTGAATTTCAGAGCAAATTTACCATTCCGATTGATTCGTGTATAATCTTCCAGTTTTGATCTCTTTACAACGCCTTCATGTGTTGCGAAAATTAGGTAGTGCCCTTCTGGATTCTCTTGTAATTCTTTAGAAATAGGCAGTATTGTAACTACACTTTCATCTTCGCGCAATCTCTCAATCAGGTTTCTGATGTGACTTCCTCGGCTGTGGCGACTCCCTTGCGGAGTCTCCCATGCCTTGAGCCCATAGACGCGCCCCTGGTCAGTGAAAATGAGTAACCGATCTTTGCTGAAGCAAGTCAGAATTGATTTTGGGAAATCCTCATCTTTTGTGGTAACGCCCTTCAGCCCCTTGCCGCCGCGATTCTGAACCCGGAATGCTTCAGCAGGAAGATGTCTGATGTAATTGTCTTCGGATAGAGAGATGACAATAGCTCGCTCTTCGACCAGGTCTTCTCTGTCCATTGAGAGTGGCATTGGGTCAATGTCAGTACGACGCTCATCGCCGTGTTTTTCGACCATTTCATCTAATTCATTCAACAGAATTTCCAATTGTCGGCTACGGCTCCCCAGAATTGAATTGTATTCTGTGATGTCAATTTTCAATTCGTTGAATTCATCGTCTACTTTCTGAGTATCCATCTTTGAGAGTTGATACAGACGACGTTCAGCGATGGCCTTCGCTTGTGGTTCTGAGAAGTCAAAGGCTGAGAGTTTGCCAAATGTGACTTCACCACGAAGAATTTGTTCAAAGTGGTCACGACTATCCGCACCTTTACCGGCAGCCACAATATCATCAATTCGGGCTTGTGCCTTGACCAATCCTTCTAGCACGTGAGCACGAGCTTCTGCCTTGGCAAGATCGAATTGAGTTCGTCTGCGAATAACTTCTTCTCGGTGTCGAACGTAAGCGTGTAAGATTACGGGCAGGGTCAACTGCACGGGCTCTCGATTGATGATTCCCATCATGTTGGCCGAATATGATTCTTGCAATCGACTGGAACGGTATAATTGATTCAGAACAGCATGAGGGTCTGCATTCTGTTTGATTTCAATCACCACACGAATCCCTTCCTTGCTGGATTCATCTCGAATATCTCGGATTCCTTTGACGGTTTCTTTACTCACAAGTTCGGCTATTGCTTCCAGCATTGCTGCTTTCTTGACCTGGTATGGGATTTCGGTGACGACAATACGCTTTCCGTTACCATCATCATGGACTTCACATTGTGAACGGATGTGGAACCGTCCATGGCCGGTTTCATACATGTCTCGAATGCCATCTATGCCATGTATTGTCGCACCAGTGGGGAAATCGGGGCCCTTTAGGTGTTGCATATATTCTCCAATATCGATAGTGGGGGGCGTTTCAGGATCGCCATTTTCATCACCTTCTTCCATTATCCGTCCCACGTGTAGGTGGACAGCAGAAGCAACCTCTGGGAGGTTATGTGGGGGTATTTTTGTCGCCATTCCAACCGCGATACCGTCGCTTCCGTTGAGGAGGAGGTTGGGTAGCCTGGCTGGGAGTACTTCTGGTTCCTGTTCGGAGTCATCAAAATTCGGTTGGAAATTGACAGTATCTTTTTTGATATCTTCAAGCATATGCTTGGACAATCGATCAAGTCGACTTTCTGTATATCGCATTGCGGCAGGGGGGTCGCCGTCAATACTACCGAAATTGCCTTGACCATCTACAAGTGGATAGCGAAGACTGAAATCTTGTGCCATTCGAACCATTGTGTCATAGATTGACTGGTCGCCATGAGGGTGATATTTACCCATCACTTCACCAACGGAGCGTGCTGATTTCGAATAGGAGCGGTCAGATGTATGTCCTGCTTCGTGCATCCCGTAGAGGACACGCCGATGAACAGGTTTCAATCCATCTCGAACCTCTGGTAATGCACGTCCGATGATGACAGACATTGCATAATTGATGTACGATATACGCATTTCATCATCGACAGTATGTCGAACTTGGTTATCGGTTGGGTTTGCTGGTAATTCATCATCACTCATTCTATCACCTCAAACATCCACATCGGCCTCCGCCGCATGCCGTTCAATGAACGCTCTTCGATCTGGTACGTCATCACCCATCAATGTCTCAAATAGCGCTGAAGTTTCACCATCATCGCTGAAGTCATTCGCCGTCACTTTCAGTAAAGTTCGCTTTTCTGGATCCATCGTTGTAGTCCACAATTGGTCGGGATTCATTTCACCGAGACCCTTGTATCGCTGGATGCCGATTTTAGCATCGGGCTTGTCCACCAAGAACTCTGCAATGATGCTGTCTCTCTCGGGATCTGTGTATGCATATTTCGAAGTTCTCCCACGGGTGACCATGTAAAGTGGAGGTTGTGCAATAAACACATTTCCAGATTCGATTGCAGGTCTCATGAAGCGCCACATGAATGTCAAAATCAGTGTACGAATGTGAGCACCGTCAACATCTGCGTCAGTCATGATGATGATTTTTCCATAGCGAAGCTTTTCGACATTGAAAAACGTCTCAGATTCAGCCAGTGATTCTTCTCCTTCGGCCAATTCAGGTGGGTTCCCCACACCAGCGCCAAGTGCTTTGATCATTGTCTGAATTTCGTTATTTTGGTACACCTTTGCTTGATTTCGCAGTTGCCGTTCTACGTTGAGAATTTTACCACGTAGGGGCAAAATCGCTTGAGTTCGTCGGTCCCGACCAGTCTTTGCCGAACCGCCAGCAGAGTCACCTTCGACAATGTAAATCTCACATTCTTCGGGCTTTCGACTTTGGCAATCTGCGAGTTTCCCTGGCAAACCACCGCCTTCAAGGACACCTTTCCTCCGCGTAAGATCACGTGCTTTACGAGCAGCCTCGCGAGCTTTGCTGGCGAGAACCGCTTTGTCGATTACAAGCTTAGCAATAGATGGATTTTCTTCAAAGTGTTCGCCCAATTTCTCATTGACAATACTCTCGACGATTCCAGCGACCTCGTTGGAAACCAGTTTGTCTTTGGTTTGGCTTGAGAATGAAGGATCTGGGTGTTTGATGCTGATGACGACCGCAATACCTTCTCGAACATCGTCTCCGGATAACTTGTCCACGTTTTTCAGTAGGTTTCGACTTTTAGCGTAGCGATTGAGTGACCCTGTTAGTGCACTCCTAAGACCTGACAAGTGAGTGCCTCCATCGCGATTTCGAATGATATTCGTGTAACACTGAATCACCTCGTTGTAGGCGTCAGACCATTGGAGGGCCAATTCTACGTGAATTTCTCCATCTTCAATCTCCCTCATGCCCTTGATGTAAACAACTTCGGCATGAATGGGGTTTCGGCGCTCATTGAGTTGTTTGACGAATTCAGAGATGCCACCATCATATTGATGTTCGACGATTTCTGCAGATTTACCACGCTGATCTACAATGGTAATTTTCAGCCCCGCATTCAGAAACGCAGTTTCTCGAAGTCTGGTATTGAGTATATCATAATCAAACTCGGTCACGGTTGTAAAAATTTCTAAATCGGGCTTGAATGTAATTGCCGTCCCTGTTGATTTGCTCACACCAACTTCTTCCAAGCGACCCTGTGGTTCTCCACGGGCATAGGTTTGCTCGTACAACTTCCCATCACGCTGGATTGTCATTTTGAGCCATTCGGATACCGCATTCACTGCAGAAACTCCAACGCCGTGCAAACCACCTGATACCTTGTAGGATGAATTGTCAAATTTACCACCGGCGTGCAGTTTGGTCATGATGACTTCCGCTGCACTGATACCAAACTCTGAGTGTTTCCCGACAGGAATCCCTCGTCCATGGTCAACAATCGTAACGGAACCATCCTTTTGGAGGACGATTTCAACTGCATCACAATAGCCAGCCAGGTGTTCGTCGACCGCATTGTCAACAACTTCCCAAATACAGTGGTGGAGTGCAGAACCATCGTGTGGGTCTCCTAGATACATTCCTGGGCGTTTACGGACTGCTTCCAACCCTTCTAGGACTTGGATACTGTCTGCTTTGTAATCTGAATCACTCATTATTCCACTTCCTTATTTTTTAATGTCTGAGGACCCCCTATGGGGGTCCTCATTGGATGTTCATAGGTTGTCTGTCGGGGTTATTGAATGATTCGCTAAAAAAGCCTGAAAAGCACCATTTTACGCACCCTTGGGAGAACCCAAAAATGTACACGTTCGGGCCATAAATAGGCGAAGAAACACGGTGTCAAAAATCACACAATCAGGTGCACGAATCTAGCGCAATACGATTAAACAGGGAGTGCGGGTCCCCGGCTCGATGACTGAGACCGAAATCTGCGTATCTTTGCGTGGCCACAGTGTGGGCGACATGATTCGTGATGCCAGCCGGGCGACAGCAGCTGGTGCGGATTTGGTCGAAGTTCGCTTCGATAATTTGTATGTCAATCGGATTGAAGTCGACCCCATCGTAACCAAGGGTTCAGATGGTGAAGAAACCATCGAAAAGCAACCACCTATTATGGAAAATCGTCCCATTGAAGAAGTCGATGTGGAATCGTCGATTCAAACCCTTAAAGATGGCATTCAGATTCCTGTGATTTTCACATGCCGATCTACTGGTGAAGGTGGCTACTTCCATGGTGAAGAAAAGACACGGATTTCGATTTTGAATACAGCGATTGAGAGTGGTGTGAGCTGGATTGATCTTGAGATTTCAATCGATACGAAATCTCGTAAGGCTCTGGTTGAGGCTTGTAGTGATTCGACATCGATTATCGCCTCTAACCATTCTATGGCTGCCAATTCGTCTGAAGAAATTATTGATTTTGTCAAGGAAAATGCGGATGCTGGTTCAATCATTAAGTGCTGTTATCGGGGTGTTGAACACGCGCACAGTTTGCATATCTTTGAGGCGGCATACAGCCTCTCTGGTGGCGATACACGCGTCGCTCTCATGGGTCTGGGGCCTGGTGGGGACTGGACTCGAATACACGCACCTCTCCTCAAACAAGCATTGGTTTACACCACGCTTGACAGGGATTATGCTTTGGTCAAGCGAGGCCAAGTCAATATCAACGACTTGCGAACGGCTTGGGGCGTCCTAGAATACGAGTGATTACCCTTGAGGGGGTGCAGGTTGTACTGGGGTTGGGTTCTCCCTCTCAGGTGCTGTATCGAGGTGTGGCATCAAATCCCCACCTCCGGACTCGACTACATCCAATCCAGCCTTCATGTAACGATGGTGTACGAGGAACGGGGCTGCAAGAATCCCGATTAATCCCCCACAACAGACCATGGACACAGTCCAGTTTGGAAGGGAGAATCTCTCTTCGACTTGTATGGTTAAATCAACACTAAAATTCGATTCTTGTGATTTGGAATCGTAATCTCGAATGTTGTCCCATGATTCAATCATCAGGAACATCGGGTCGGCACCTACTGCATCTGTCTCCCAAATCGAATAACTTCGCTCTTCATGATCTAGTGCAACGGCAAAATCGACTTGACTTAATTTCTCATAAGAATGGACGTCTCTGAATGGGTGCCAAAGTATTAGATTTTGCAGCCAGGGTGAAGAATGCGCAATATCATCCCGCATTCCACCCCATTCATTGTGCCTCGAATTATAATCCCATTCATACCGTTCATAATCATCTTCTTGCATCAAATATACATCTGCAATTGGATCTTGATCAAATTCTGTGAGTGGCTGTAGGTTAACTGAAACCGTGTATTTCCAGCCAGTTGTGAGGTGCATTCGTAAGCCCACCGCAGTATCGTTGTAGAGCACAAATGACGTACTGAATGTAGTGCGGAGGGGACATAAATCTTGGACCATGTATTCAGGTCCTGTATTGTCTCCAAAACCCCAGTCATCATCTTCACCGTAATCGCCTACTGAGGTCATATTGAATTGTTCAATCGACCACTCGTCGATGGGCATTCCAACTTGGCAAGTAGGCGCTTGTTGAGCTGATGCCTCTGGTGCAATTTGAATTCCAGTTTCGTATGAAATTGCTGTGAGTAAAGGTAGGAGTAGCATTGCGACAGCAACGGTGGAACTAACCCGCCTAACACCCGTCACAACATCACCGCCGGCGCCTACTGGTCACAGGCCGCACATAACCTGAATCCTTGCTGCGCCGGTCATCCTTCGTCAAATGACCTGGTTTGGGTGGCGGGGCGTGTTGATCCATGCCCAAAATTCCACCTTCGGTGTGAACTTCTGTAACGTCGTAGGTGCTGGCTGCTTGCTCGGCTTCGACTTCAATTTCTTCAGGTTCTCGCATGACCAACCAACCGAGGGTAAGGACCAGTGCGATTAGAATGATGATGTACAAACTTCCAGAATCTGATGACGGCAGCAAATCTTTCCATGACAGATCGCCCAATGCTTCGTCTTCTGAATCGGGATCTCGAACGATGAGGTCATAGGTTTCAATCACACAGACATCGGTATCGTCACAGACCTTCAATCGGATGACATATTCACCCGATTCATTCCACTGTGCATCGTTTCCACGGCCTTCACGGACATTTGGATTCGTGACCCAATCGTCATTGAAATTACCGTTTTCATCCTCATCAACACTGTCGTCAACATCCCACCAGTAGGTGAGGATACTGTTGAGTAGTGTATCTTGATCGTTATCAGAAATTCCATCATTGTCACTGTCGATCATCGCATCTTCGTCACGCCAAGCAAGCATTCCAGAATCCATATCCGAATCGATTGCATAGGCTTCGATGATGTTCAAATTTTCACTGTATGTGGTCCCATCACCAATGACATGGTCGGAGAGGATGGATGGGGCGCTTGAGACCCAGATTCCAATCGTTGTTGAATTGCTATCTCCTGTGCCATAACCATCTCGAACGGTTAGGGTCACCGTGTAGTATCCCGGTTGCTCGAAAACATGCCATGCATCGTTTACATGCGATGGTGGGGATGCATCTCCCCAATTCCATGTGGTGTCGACAATACCATTCCAGTCAGGAGCATTTTGGTCAGGGTTTAGCATTCCATCGTAGGCAACATCCATGTCTCTCGAACCGTCCGATGAGAATCGCAAAGCAGTCCCCGGTGCGACGAAAATATCACCTGAATCGGTAAACGTCCGTCGCCATGTGTAGACTGAAAAATCGGACCCGGGCACTGTGACAATCATCTCATTGAGCCAAGCCTCATGGACAGAAAGAACTGGCATTGGGAGTGGGTTTGCGATATGGATGGTGTAACTCTTTGGCAAGGAATCTAATCCTCTTTCATCGGTGACCACCAATGTGACAGTGTAAACGCCAGGTTCAGTGAACACATGGTTGACCTGATTGTTGGGTGGAATCGCATCTTCAATCCCAGAAATGGTCCAGTTGTGAGTCATATTCCCTGTGTTTCCATCCGGGTCAAATGATGAGGATAGGAACGAGTACATCGTGTTGGTCGTACCATCATTGGGGCGCGGGAAAATAGCCACAGGTCGTTGGTTCAACACCTCGACACGTAGCACGGTCCAACTCGTGTTTCCAGAATCATCTGTTGCGTAAATCGTGACATTCTTCCAGCCAGGGGTTTGCCAAGCAGGAGTGGGGTTGGCCTCCATAGTTTGGTTGTTCAAAAACGGTGAAGACATTGTGACAATACCACCATCAAAGTTGACGTGTTCATCGAACGACCATTGCGTGGTGACGATTGTTCCATCGTCGTCAGTAAATACGGTTGGCAGGTGTAGAGGTGTCAATGTCGATGTCTGCAAATCTTCGAACCAAACTTGCCGCGGGACTCGATTCATCACCAAGATTGTGACAGACATGTTGGAAATGTGTGTTCCATCACCGACTTGGAGTGTCAAATTGTAAGGCGTTCCATTTGAAGAACCAACAGCCCATTCGTGAGATACTTCATAGAGACCTTGGCCACTGAGGATGGTTCCATCGCCAAAATTCCAAATAAAGTTCAATTGGTTCAGTGGTACATTGTCTTCACTTCTCGCTGCAGAGAATTGCACTCTTTGGGATGTGAGGAGTGTGTAAGGGTCTGAAATTGAAGCTGGTGGCGAACCAACATCGATTCGAGGTGTTGGGGGTTCAGTGTCGTTGACACTGATTTGCCATGCCTGTATATCGCTAACACTACCGCCTTGATCGACAACGGTCAGTGTGACATTGTACATTCCGGGGTTTTGCCAAGAACGCATTGGGTCCTTCAAGCCAGAACCAGACAACCCATCGCCGAAATTCCAGTTGTAACCAACCGGGGTTTCGTTGTGTGAAAATGACTCATTGGTTAGCCCCAATCCCCAGAGATCGTAGCCCGCTCCGAAGAACTGTAAGGGCATCCAGGTCTGAGTTGCATTGGCAGCAGCACCACCTACGGCCACAGGTGCCATATTTTCCAAAGTTAGGGGTAGAGTGAGTGCTTCATCGACAATTTCACCGATTTGGTTTCGCATTGTGAAATGTAGTGTCCAATCACCATCCCATGGTGGTGTATACCAGATTGTTCGGTTGGTGAAACCGATCGGGATGGTATTGCCTGCCTCAAGTGAGAATTCAAGGGCGTCATGGAGGGTATTGTTTTCGTATGCCTTGACCTCAATGTCTAGAACTTCGTAAAACGCTGATGAGGTTACGTCAACAGTTGCTTCGACTGTATCGATTCCACCGTCTTCATCACGATCTGCTGTAATTTCCTGTGTAACGGTGATTTCAGCAGGCTGACTGATGATTCCAGCAGTTACATCGAAGGTGGCGATAGGGTATTCGCTCCCACCGGGGAATGCACAATTTGGACTGGTGTAATCACAATCATCCACGCCACTTTCGTACCAAACGATGAGGTAAACATCATCGGTGACATTTCCAAAGCTGGGAATCAATGCTGTTCCGATTCCTGTAAATTCATCAAATCGCAATTGGTCCATCGACCAAGTCCCAGTTACTGCATCATGGGTCATCACCGTGGCTGCAAAACCCAACTCACTGGGCTGAATCATGATGTTCAAAGGTGCCCCCGTTCCATCCAAAAATCTGAATGCATGCACGCCCCAACCTTCGATATCCTGTGTTCCACTTTGCCACATTCCACCCCAATTGAGATTGGAACCTGAGAGTTGAATCCTACAAAATTGGTTGGCACCACAGGTTTCGTACATATCGATATTATCGAGCCCAAATTCTGCTTGAGACGCGTGGTCAAGGGTTACGGATGCGGTAAAGTTGGCATAAATGTCACTCATTGTGGTCCCAATTGGCGTTCCTGTCGGTCCGAGTGTTTGAGCCAAATCGATGATTCCTTGGCCACCTGTTAGGGTGTCAGCGACCAATTGTCGAATGGCTGATCCACCACCCAGGTTGTCTGCAAGGAAGAGCATGAACATGAATCCGCCACCGTAATCTCCGAGACGCTGGTTCCACCATCGGACGGATGCGCTGGCATTCTGTGTCCAAGCATTGGCGTGCCCGATGACCGCATTGGATGCTCCAAAGCAGAGGAAAGCGGCCATGTCTGCATTTCCTTCATCAATCCAGATGTATTCAAATGGGTCTCGAGCATTGTGGAGGAGGTGCTGGAATTCGTGAGAAAGAATGGTATTTCTCCATGACAAATCATCGATGTCAACGTACATCACTTCACGAGTTGATGACATGCTGGGCATGAAATAACCACCAATGTTTGCGCCCCCATCAATGGCATAGATGACAATCTCAATCTGACAATTGTTATCGACGTCAGGAGCGTTTCCGAAGTAGTTTGTATTGGTGGGGAAAATTGTGGTTTCCCAAGTTGAGCCAATATTGTTCAGGGTAGTCGATGAAACCGATTGACCATTCTCGATTAGAATCACAGAATTGGCCGTTACATGCATTGCAGAAACCTGAATTTGGCCACCGGTGGTCTGCACCGTCCCGGTTTGTCCTGTCGTCCAAGCATTCTCACAGGCTCTCGCTGCGGTTCGTGCGCTGGTAGTCGTTTCTTCAAACGGTGAAACAAGTCCTGGGTATCCTTCATCCACCCATTGTTGCTTGAGATGGCGGGTGGCACTGAAGATGAGTTCGTCTTCTCCACCAGCGAAAAGATAGGGTTTGCCATTGGTCGTCGGATCGAATTCATCAAGGGTGTAGAACAACCCTGCATTCATGTTTGAATCTTGTTCAGAATCGCCTTCATCAGCCGTAGCCAGGGGCACCCAAGATGCCAGAATCATCAGAGAAACCAAGAACAGACTTTGAGAGCGGTTGTTTGTCGACATTAAGTCACCTCGCAGGAACACTACGTGTTCCGCGTTGACTTGAACCGAGCAGGTATTTAACACAAGGTGGAGCATTGTTCATACATGCTCGGGGGGCGAGGTGTACTGGCGGTCTTATTCACCACCATTTTTTTACTCTCAACAGCCCCAATTATTGGCGCGCAGGAAGACGAACCGGCCTATGTTCGGGCCGAATCTTATTTGGTGGTTGTTCACGACAATGTTACGCATGATTCCGGCGCCTATACCCAAGGTCTGGAGTTTTATCAAGGACGTTTGTTTGAATCCACGGGCAAGTATGGGGAATCAACACTTCGGGAAGTGAACCTTTCAACAGGTGAAGTCATTCGTTCACTCAATCTATCTGGAGACGAATTCGGAGAAGGGATGACATTCGTTGGGGATGAGATTGTTCAACTGACTTGGAAGAATGGAACTGCATATCGCTACGACATGGATACGTTTGAGATCATTGCGAATTATTCCTATGCCGGTGAAGGCTGGGGGTTGGCCTATGATGGGCAGCACCTCATCATGTCAGATGGTTCCGATGTGTTACAATTTCGAAACGCTTCTACATTTGAACTAGTGTCGACCCTAAATGTGACATTGAACAATCAATCTCTTAACCGTATTAATGAACTTGAGATGGTCGGAGATCTATTGATGGCAAATATTTACCAAACCGATGAGATTGTCGCAATCGATCTGGTTTCCGGTGTGGTCGTCGAGCATATCGATGCGAGTAATCTGAATTCCTCTGGTGGGGAGGTGCTGAATGGAATCGCCTTCGATTCGACAACACAATCCTTGTGGGTCACAGGGAAATATTGGCCGAAAATGTACAATATTACATTCACCGTTCCAGAACCAGAAATTCAGGATCCACCAGGTTCTGAAATCATCGAAGAGGAAATCATCACCTCAACGACTGTCAATTCAATATTTTCCGAGGCGATTCTATTCTCTCTGTTAACCCTCACAGTGATTCTATGGGCCATGAACTTGAAGGACGGCGGACCCAACCCACCGGATAGGGGGCCTTCTGAGTGAGTGATGATGAAGACCTGGTTGTTCAGTTAAATCTCGATGAAGAAGTCGAAGCCGCCGCCCGCCTTGGTTCCCAAGAAGAGGCGCTTGAATGGTCTAGCAATGTAGCGGTTACTTTGATTGTTGTTGGTTCGTTGATGGGCCTTTGGTTCGGAGCGTTACTGTTTGCTGCGGATCCTCAAGATGTGCTTGAAAACCCCCTATTTATCGATAATAATACTGCAACCGTAAGTGGTCAAATTTTGTCTGCAGTGGATCAGGGGAACCTTACTGGTGGAGATCCCATTGAAGGCATTCAAGTGATCTTGTTGGATATCGAGGACAAGCCCACCCCCCACAGTGCCTATACCAATCGAGATGGGCGTTTTTCAATGACTGATGTTCCCAAAGAACAATCATTCATTCTCAAAGTTGCTCATTCTGGAAACCAAACCCTCCGAATCACATTCAACCCAGGTGACCAAGCAGATTTGTCATTGACCATGACTCCTGGTGAAGGGGTTATCGAAGAGGATTTGCGACGCGACTCTCATCTCGAAGGGGCTGTATTACTCGCATCTGTAGTCGCATCACTGACGGTCATTTCAGCATTATTTGGCCTCGTTGGTGCGACTGAAGCCAGACGGGGCAAGCGTTACCGCAGAACTCAGTACCTTTGTGGACTTGCTCTATTTAGTCGGGGTGGTATTTTCATTGGACCCATGCTAATTTTGGCAGGGATGGGGATGCTTTCAGCGACAAAGCACCAGTTCGACGATATCGAAGAAGCCGAGGATTGAGGTGCGAAAATGTACCTGATTACCGTTGAGGGTGGGGATGGTTCGGGCAAAGGTCTGGCCACAAAAATGATTGCTGAAATTTTACAGCAAGAATTCACATTTTCTGGTGTGGACGTTACCGCTGAACCACGTCGAGATGCCGAACTGGGGTTGCTGGCGGTTGAAGCAGTCCGCACAGGTGATGCAGGACCGACCAGAGAGGCCGTATATTTCGCAGCAGATCGTATGGACCACTCGCATACTTGGATTCGTCCAAGATTGGGGCAGGGTCGTGTGATTGTCAGTGAGCGAAATATCCACTCTTCTTTGGTCTACCAAGGGGTGGTAGGAGATCTCGGAATCGAGGAAGTCGCCCGCATGAACGCAGCTGCGATGATTCCAGATCTCTGCATCTGGGTCGATTGTGATCCAGGAGCAGCATTGCGTAGAATTGAACAAGATACACTTCGAATCACACTCGACAAGTCAGAATATTTTGAAACTGATGAGTATCAGAAAAAAATTCGTCAAGGGTACCATGATTTACTCGGTGGAACTGTTCCAATGCCCTCTCCATTCAACCGGGGGCGCGTAGTAGGGCCCATTGTCAATGATAGCACAAAGGGGGAGTTGCGGAAGAAATTGCAACTTGAAATCCGGCGATTTCTGCATGAACGTCCAAAGCCACTGAATGTTTCGACCGAAGAAGTCGACCTTCACATGCTGGGTCGGGCTTTGGTTTCTCAGCGAGGACAAACAACCCTGGATGTAGTCGAATCACGGCCTCCTCGTAGCAATTTGGATTGGCTAGATTCACGCAAACCTTGGGAAATTGTTCGCGACTCTACGAAGATCTATGTCGATGCCATTCAGGCGTCGGACACACCCTCACGTCTCGATGCACCTGCGGATCCTCTTAGCCATCCAGTGCTAGCCATCGTCGGGACTCTTTCTTTGCTCCCGAGCGTTGAGATTCATGAGTTGAGGACGTGGCTAGGCCCGGTCCGGATGGTAACGGAGAGGCACACACGTAGGATGGTGAAAATATTCCATGAACAATCTGGCTGGGTTAGGGTCTATCGCTCGCTGGTCGGTGGCGATGCTTCACGCTCTGAATTGCGTTCTGACTGGCAGGCTTTCGGTCGAATTGGAATTGCACTGTGGCCACTCAAAGAAGCCCTTTCTGAATGGCGCAAGACACATCCAGGATCATCTTGGAAACATGCACTCAGTGCATCATTGTCATCTGAACCAAACGCTGCACAATCATGCCTTTCTCGATTGGCCTTGCTGGGTTCTGGTAAGGCAGAAGTTCCACCCCCAAGCAACCGTGAAGAACTCATCACTTGGTGGCAAAATGGTGCTGTTTGATTATTCACTTTCATCTTGGGTGTTCACTGCAGCTGACAAACGGGCACCTGCTGGGAGGTGGACCTGAGATGCATCAAAACCGAATTTCTCAGGCCTTGATGACAAGCTTGCACACAAATACCATCCAATGATGAAGCCAAATGGGAGTCCGGTTAGGATACGCATTGGGTTGATTGATTCGTAGTCAGTGATGGCTTGGATGCCCCCATCCAGCACAACAGGTAAACAAAATAGTACACCCATTCCAAGCATGGCGGGCAATCGTCGATCTTTCATGTAGAGGGGGGCAATCATTGAATCGGGTAGGAGGGTTAGGAATGAGTCGCGTATGGTCCATCGATTCAGCCCACGTCTTGAAAACCACCAACTGCCCAGGGCGAGTCCGAAGAAAATACCAACATCACGGGTACACACTGGCATTTGGTTGCCATTGATTACCCAGGAACGTTCATGCTTTTGATGGCAATTCAAATCGCCAAAAGCATAGACGAATGCAAAGTATGGGTTGAGTTCTGACCAAGCAAAAGTCCCGCCATGGGCACTTTGGTTGTGCCCCATTTCACCACCCTCATGGTGATCTTGATTCCCCCATGATCCTTCGGATGTGTAATCCATCATATTGGCTCGACCCGACAGTTCGGGGACGGTGCCATGTGGCATCAAAATTGGAACTAGAAACATCGAGATACAGTAGAATGCAACGATTCGGAAAACCCATCGGCTGACCTTAATTTCACGGTCGCGACCACTCAACCCATTCCGATAGGGTGGCTCCATGTTGGCTGGACTGCCAGTCGCATCTAATGTGCTTGCTGTTTCAATCTCTGCCGCCTCTTTGATAGCCGGCGACGTGGCGGCACATACATGACCGAGTTGAGACCGAGGGACTTGTTCACTCTCTCGGGCGTCATGGGTCTTATGATTGGCACAATGTCCTTTTTCATGTATATCTTTGCAAATGGGATGGATGTTTCCAATCTTGATCGGGCCATGGAAATCGGCGGGGTTGTCGGCGGTTCAACCGCTCTGGTTTTCCTCAGTTACACATCAGTTCGCTATGTGGAGCGCAATCGAAAGTTGGCAACAGCCACCGTTGAAATCGACACACTCGATCGTTTGCAAATGCTACTTCACCCAATCGAAGAGGCTGCAGTAACCCTTCCATGGGCGGATGAAAAGCCGTGGACTACCTCCAGTCATGTCCGGCGTGACCGCGGTGTTTTGAGTGTGGATTTACATGATTTGGACCTTAAACAAGCGAGAGCGACCATAGAACTCATTATCGCTTCTCGAGATTGGCTCGGACGGATTCGAATTGTCACTGGCCGAGGATTGCATTCGGCGACAGTTCCGAAGATTAGACCGATGGCCATTGAAAGACTACGCCAGGTCACAAGTAGACTCAATTGGGAATTACTCATGAAGAAAGGATCGGTGACCCTTCGCCCAATTGGGGCAGCCCCAACCCTGACGAAGTGGTTTTTGAGATTCATTTTCTTGGGTAGCCCGATTACTGTTGCCTTCGCATTGGCTTTCCGTGACCTTGCTGGCGAGGGAGCGCATACGCAAGGGCTCCAAGTCGGGGTTGTGCTGGGGATTCTTTTGAGCGGTCTACTCGCATCCTACAGAGAGCGTCAGTGACTATTCCCAAGTGGGGGCACCTTCACAGCACGCTTCCACAACATGGCCACAGCGTGGACATTCCATGTGTTGTCTCCGAGGGACAGCTCTCCCCTTGTATCCACAGTGGCAGGTAATCGTCTCACAATAGTCTGCCATGCACAAGGCGTGTCATAGACGGTCGAAAAGTGCTCGTGCCGGAATTCGAATCCGGGTCAGCGGGATGAAAACCCACCATGATGGGCCTGGCTACACCACACGAGCGACAGACTTCGCGCAGTCAATCGGGTTGATGAGGGGTTCGGTCATTCTTCCTCATCAAGAAGTCCATCCCACCACTTTTTGGCCGGTATGGAAATCACAATCAAGAGAATACTCAGTATGATCCAGACAATGGGGTTCGTGAGTGCATCGTACAGGCGATCACCCCAGAGTCCAATGGCGATGGCTTGGATGCCAAATCGTAGACCGCGACCCCATAAGCCAGCGATGATGAATCTTCGATAATCCATCTCGCCCATGCCGGCAACCCAAGCTAGGACTTTGTATGGGATTGGGGAAATTGCGGCGATGAAGATTCCAGCATCGCCATAACGAACAATCAGTTCATCCAATCTAGCAATATGGTTCGGTTTGATGTACCGGTCCGCCAAGGGGCGCCCTAATTTTTTACCAAACCACCATCCTACCATCGCCCCTGCTACACTGGTAAATGTGACCACGGACCAAATCAGGAAAATCATCACCGGGTTTCCTTGGTTGGCGATGAACATCGGTAGTGTGAGGACTTCTGGAGGGATTGGTTGTATGAATGACTCTGTGAAAGAAAGAACGGCCAGACCCGGCAAACCGAGACTGTCAGCCCAATTCACGAAGGAATCAATGGCCGACCAGAAACTGGGTGGGAGCAGGCCCATGTGTGCAAGGCGGGTGATAGAAGGGATGACCCTTTCCCATCATCGACAGGTGCGGAAGGCTGATGTCACATCGATGCTGCCTTGCCGACATGGAGGTTCTCGATACGGCTGCATTACTCACCTGGCCGCTGGAGATGCTCATGCATGGGGTCTGCTCAGTCAGCCAATTGGATGAAGTTGAGCGATTATCACCTTCACGCCACCTCATGATTGAATCGCAGGGCCCTGATTTTCAATCACCCACTCCCGCTTCGCTTGAACTTGCAACCTTGGCCAGCCAAGAAACCGGTGATTTCAGCGGTCTATCCAATGTAGATCTAGATGTCCTGGCGCTGGCATTTTCAACCGGATTGACATTGGTTACAGATGATTACAGAATGCAAAATGTCTGCCAACACCGCGGACATCCTTGGCGTGGAGTCATCCAAGATGGTGTCCGGGAAGTTCGAACCCATGCTTTGGTCTGCAAGGGTTGTGGCGCAGTGCACAAGCAAGGTGAAAATTGTCCAGATTGTGGATCAATACTCGAATTTAAGAGGGTCTAGATTCCAATTGGAAATTTAATTTTCCAATTGATTATTCTGACATTTCGCCTTCAACTTCATCAGGTGTCTTTCCTTCTACATCAACCCCAGAATCTTCGGCTTTTTCCGTCAATTCTGCAGCCTCGGTACGGCCACCACGATCCAAATCTTCTTCAGTTGAATCCCCAGCATTCTTGACATCTGCCAAACCTTGGTGGAATTCACCCTTTGCTTGCCCCATCGCTCGAGCGAGTTTGGGCAACTCCTTCGCTCCGAATAGAATGAAGAAGGCCACGAGTACGATTACAAGTTCCTGAGTACCGAATGCCATGTGCTTACCGAACCCTGCTGAGCGAGCCAGCCCATTCAAGATTGCGCATGATTAACCGCCTGAAACCGGTGGAAGTAGAGCAATTTCAGAACCCACCTTCAATTGGGTGGAAATCGGCATAATTTCACCATCCATGGCCGTTTTTACGTAATCCGTGTCCACACCAAGGTGATTTAGCAAGTCCTCAATGGAACTATTTTCTGGCATTTCAATTGTGAGTTCACTCGAATCGAATTTGTCGCGCAGTGGGCCGAAAAGAAGGACTGTATGGGGATTCATCTGGGGTTCGCTACAGCCGGAGTGTTATATCCCTGCTCCACCCACAGTAAGTCATGACGACAGTACTCGAAGCGCTTGATTTGTGGAAGGTGTACGAAACAGGCTCAAACAGGGTGGAAGCTCTACGCAAAGTCAGCGTATCTCTGGAAGCCGGTGAAATGGTTGCTGTCATGGGTCCCAGTGGATGTGGAAAGACAACACTTCTCAATTGCCTTTCTGGGTTGGATGAAATCACGGCAGGCGATGTTCTAATCCAAGACCAAGCATTGTCGCAGATGTCCGATTATGACCTCACAGCACTACGTGGCTCACAGTTGGGATTCATTTTCCAATCATTCAATTTGCTACCCGTATTGACTGCAGTAGAAAATGTCGAACTCCCCTTGTTGATGGCTGGCTGCTCACCCCGTGAGGCACGTGAGCGAGCCTTGGCAGCATTGGAAGCGGTTGGTTTAGGGGAGCGAGATGGCCATTTACCATCGGAATTGTCAGGTGGACAGCAGCAGCGTGTCACGATTGCCCGCTCTTTTGTTCATGACCCCGCGGTTATTTTCGCCGATGAAGCGACCGGAAACCTAGACTCTCAGACCAGTGATGAAATCATTGATTTATTGCTAAATTTGAATTCTGAAAGGGGTGTGACAATGATGCTTGTAACACACGATTCGGAGATTGCCGACCGCTGTTCCCGAGTGTTGGTCATGCAGGATGGTCGAATTGTGGAAGATCGGCGTACTGGAGAAGAGGAATAAGGGGTTTTTCCATGTCACTGGCAGGACCGTGGACACTCGAGAAACGAGTTATTTCCGCTTGTGCCAGCATTCTCGCTGCCATCCTGGTAGCAGCCGTTCAGTGGGGCGATTACGATTGGAGTTTGGGTCGTACATTCACACTGACAGGTCTTTCTCTAATCGCGGGCCTTGTCGTTTGGTCAACACTCCAGTGGCTTCTCTCAAGTCGCCATCGGATTTTGTCTGTGATGGCACGTAACAATTTGGTTCGGAGAAAGCGTAACACGGCGCTCGTTGTCATCGGTTTGCTTGTCGGTTCGGCGATTGTCACCTCTTCCCTGGTTATCGGTGATAGTTTGGATGCGACCATGGAGGAGCAATTCATCGCACCCCTGGGTGATACTGATTATTACATTAAGAAAAATGACAAAGCCACGGGCCTGTGGGTCGAATGGAACCACACAAGAGCCAGTGAAATTTCTGAGGATTTACGCACCTGGTCCAACGTTCAAGGCGCTAGACCCGGTTTGCAAATGAGTGCATCGATCGAATTTGAGGGATTGGGGGAACCGGTTGCGACGTGGTATGCATTTGACTCGATTTTATCCAACGCGGGTGGTTTTGATCCCATTGGCGGCCCTGATGGTATTCGGTACATGGATATCGATGATGGCAATGTTGTAATCAATGAAGAACTGTCAAACAGTATTTCAGCCGGTATTGGGGATTCGATTGAAATTCATTGGGTAAACATCGATTTGGAAGATGGAATTGTCCGCAGTAGCACAAACCTGACGGTGCAATACATCGTTAATGACATCAATACTGGACATCGAAATAGTGGACAGCCACTGTTGTTTACGAGTTTGACACAAGCTCAGGAAATCACTGGGAAGGAGTTACTTGTTACCCATGTGGGTATCGCAGTGGATGGCAATGGAAACGAGGCACTCCGCGATGATATCCGGACACTCGTCGATGAACATCTCATCGCTGAAGACGCAGGTTTTTCGATTGAATCAGATGCGGAATCGGGGCTGATCGCAGTGGCTCGAACGACCGGGCTCGGGCAACTGCGCGAGAATGAAGTCACCAATCTCACAACTTTGGTCAATGAATCTCAATTCACTTTAGATTCGGTCGAATTGTTGCAGGTCCCTCTCTACAACATCGCACAACAATGGTTCAATGTCTCTGGTCTTGCATCAGCATCGATCTCATTGATTGAACAATCGGATGGTTGGGATTGGTATGCAACAGGTTCGGGCTTATCCCTGCAAGATGAAGGTGGTCAATGGTGGATTTGGGCTCCAGATGATGCCGATGATGAATCGATTCGCGATATCTTACTGACTGGAAATGATAGTGCATTCATCGCACATGCCGATGGTGTTCGGTACATCGATTTGGCACCTGATGCTCCGGATTCAGATTACCTGGAATCACACTCTATCGAGGGGCTGGCCTCGGTTTGTTTCGACGATTGCTCGAACAACCAATCGACCATACTTGCCCTTGAGGAAAGCGAAGGCAACGTTTGGCTTCATTCATCTTCTGACAACCTAGAGACGTGGGTGGCCACCAACCTCGTCAATGATGGGTCGGCATTGGGTGTCGATATCGCTGTTGATGACGATGAAATCATCATTAGAATCGGGGGTATAATCGGCAGCCAAACCTGTTCTGGTAAAGATGTAGAATCGTTAAACTGTTCTCAAGATTCAAGCGAGAGACGGGATTTGTTTGAGCACGGTTCTTCGACATGGGTTGTCGAAGGGCAATCACTCTATCTCTTGGATAATGGGAATACCACTTTAGCATGGGCCTATGGGCTTCCAAACGGGACATTGGTCGCCTATTCCTCAGATGTGATATGGGTTGAGGATGAAGGCCTTTGGGCTTGGAACGGATCTGTATTCAACGCACTTTCGATTTCCTTGCCATCGGCAGCCAACCCCGATGATGCTGCAATTGGCCTCAAATCTGATCGATTGATTGTGACCACTGGTTCAGGTGTTTCAGTGGTAGAGGGGGATGATCTATCCGGCCGTCTTCCATCACGAATCCGAATCGATTCGGTCAACCGCGTCCCACTTACGGTTGTGGGCTGTGATGGATGCGACACAATGGGCTTCCCATCCGTCGAGAGTGGAAAAATACACGTTTCTGACTGGGCTGGCGACACGCTGTCTTTGGAACCGGAAAGTTTGATTCGTTTGCGTGGGTATTTACCCGCGATTCGAGGACAACTCGATGGTGAACTATTCAGGGTGGAAGATGCCAATCTCAGCCTACCTTCGCCACCAGGACAGCCTTCATTTGCAGATATGACATTCGGACTCGTATCAATTCCGGATGCTGAATTGTTGGCTGGAGGTAGTACTGGTGCTCGAAGCATGGTCATCATCGTCGGGCCGGGTTTGGCCAATCCGGCTGTTTATGAGGCTGTTTTGGCTATTGTCGAAGACTGGGCCGATGAACAAGCCGACCTTGATTCAGCAGATTTGAATGTCGCCCCAATCAAGGTTAGGGCGATTGAATCCACCGCAGATGCAGGTGAGAATTTCTCTATGTTATTCCTCATTTTTGGCTCGTTTGTCATTTTCGCTGGTATTCTCTTGGTGATGAATATCTTCGTCATGTTGGCTGATGAACGTAAGCCCGAGATGGGCATGGCCCGTGCCATTGGAATGCATCGTGGCGACCTGCGAGTTTTGTTCGTTCAAGAAGGTGCCTTACTCGGCATGATATCGAGCGCAGTTGGCGCTTTTATCGGCATTGGGGTTGCTTGGGTTTTGATGAAATTCATGGCCACCGCATTCCAGGACACACTCTCTTGGACGGTGGTTTTCGATTGGTCATTCCAGAGCCTATTGGCGGGATTCACTGCGGGTTTCTTGGTCACTTGGTCCACATTGTGGATGACCTCCATGTGGATCAGTCGGCTCAATGTTGTCGCAGCCATTCGAAGCATACCGACACGTTATGCTGGTGCCTTGCCATGGTGGTCGATTTTGGTCACCTTATTCCTTGGATTTTCATCCCTCGGTAGTTTTGCCCTCGCCTTCTTCCTCGGCGTTCCTGAAGATGGTACACGGCATGCTTGGTGGCTGTTGGGTGGATTCACACTCTTGCTTGCCTTGGTTCCCCCTGCATTTTGGATTCTTGGCCGAATCCTGCCTGAAGACATCACTGTTCGGGGCATGCGATTCCACCGTCCAGTTGTTCTCCCGCGCCTGATTTTATCCATCCTAAGTTTAACAATGATTTTCTGGGGTTGGAAGGGTGATCCAATCAGTGAGCCTTGGGAACAAGGTCCCTTTTCATTCATCATTTTGGGTGTTTTCATGGTGGCTGCCGGCGTCTTGTTGTTGACCAGCCTTGCACCTCTGGTGACCCGTTTCTTATCGCGTCTGTTGGCCCCTCTTTCGGGGCGCATTGCCTCTGTTTTACCGACCAGTCTTGCTTACCCGATGGCGACACCATTCCGGACAGCCATGACAATGGGCATGTTTTCCTTGGTCATCTTTGCCGTTGTCATTCTTTCAGGAAGTTCAGCGATTACATCTAACAATCTCGATGAAATGGGTGATGAATCAGGTGGCAATTACGAGATTCTTGCATACAGCAGCAGTGAATTGGATCCAGATGTGAGCAATTGGAATCTAGGTGCAATGAATGTATCTGATTTCGATTCGATTGCAACCATACATACCGGCGTGGTCAAGGCTGAAAGAGGCGATGGTACCGGCGAATCGCTAAATGTTGGTTTACGGGGTTTCGACTCTAATTTCTCAGGGCACGGTGCACTGAGTTTGGAGATTTGGGCTACAGAATTGGGAGATACGGAAGAGGATGCATGGGCGGCTGTTCTCGCTGATGAAAGCCTCGTCATTGTCGATTTCAGCTTAACCCCCACACCAGAGGGTTGGGAGAATGCACCACCGACACTCGACCTGGGGATTGGTGATAGAATTCTGATTAGCGACCCTAGTAACTCTGGAGTCAATCGTACCGTATTTGTCGGTGGAATCCTGAAGCAGGAGGCCTCAGTGTTCATTCCGGGAATTTACATACAGTCCGATTTTGCCGAAGAGCGGTTTGATGCCAAGCCCCATATCGTTTGGTTTAGCGTTCCCAATGGTACGGACGTTGATGATCAGGAATATGCTGCTGATGAAATTGAACGAGGTATGATTGAGGAAGGGGTTGGTGTATTTGTCATTGAAGTCGCTTGGAGTAAAATAAACTCATTCGTACTGTCTATATTCGGGCTACTGAAGGCCTTCTTGGGCTTGGGTCTGGTCGTGGGGATCGCCGGGCTGGCTGTTGTTACAATTCGCAACGTTAGCGAACGTCGTCATCAAATCGGAATCTTGAGGGCACTTGGTTTCCAGAGAAGCATGGTTGTGGCCACCTTCCTTGTTGAATTGTCATGGGTTTCTTTCTTGGGCATTCTCAATGGGGCTCTGGTTGGAGTGGGTTTCCACTATGCATTGTATGAACGATTTCTCAAAGAAGATGGTGCGGAATTCATCATGCCATGGAATGAAATTTACATGATTGTCATCGGTGCTTACATTTTGACACTTCTCGCCACATTGTGGCCTGTCCGTCAGGCGGCTTCGATTCATCCGGCCGAAGCACTGCGGGACGTAAATTAATTACAAATCGTTCGTTCTAGTAATTATAAACAAATGCGTGTTTAAGCGGAAAAACGTAACTTGGACCGCCCATCACTATAAATACGAAGTTTTACTGTGGCAACGCACCCACTGTGAGGGAGGACTGTAAAGTGAAGCAAATAGTGCCCATAGTACTCACTGCGTTGATGATGACCAGCTTGTTCGCTGGAATCGACTTCGTTGATGAGCTGAAGGATACGAACGAAATGGAAACGGGTGGCCGTGCAGCATACGAATTGAATCTGCACGACGTCTTGGAACCACGAGAAACATTCGTGGACCAAGCCGGTAACACTCGGAATGGAATTGACGTTGGTGACACCGTCTATTTCCGGCCGATCATCATCAATGATGGTGACAACGCACACGACGAATTTAACGTACGTGTGACCGTTACGCCGGCCGGCGATGGTCAAACTGCCGTGATCGATAGCCTCGATGACGTCGTTTGCCCCGGTAACACCGCCGAAACTGGTTGCAGCTACAATACGCTGGGAGCCGGTGACTTCTTGGGTGGCGGAAACTACCGCATCCAAGCAGAAAGTGGTGGCGACCTAGCATGGACTCCATCCGTTCCTGGCGATTATACTGTAACGATTTCAATCGACGTCGACAGTTCAATGGATACTGATCTAACCAACAATGACATGACTTACCAAGTCACTGTTCAGCACTACCGCGACATCGTTGTCGACCTATGTTGGACAGACGGCCCCGGTGGCGAGTGTCTTTCAGAAGCTGCAGGTGGATACGACAACGTGCAGGGTGAAGGCCCGCACAACTTCGCACTTACTGTAACTGCAGATGGTTCCGAATCATGGGCACCTCGAGCAACAACGGTCTCTGTTGAATTATCAGGTGCATATTCCACGACCAGTATGAAGCCCACAAGCTTCGACTCTGATGGAGATGGAGCGATGGAGATGGCGTCCGACAATGGACACATGTACACTGTTGTCGTCGGTGATGCAACCGACGTTGACGTATGGCACAACATGTCCAACTTGGACAGCCCTGTGACCGATGCCAACGACTTGGCTGAGAACCCATGCACAAACGGTGACAACCCGTGCCAGCAGTCTCGCACTGTCATGGTTTACCAGCAAGCATACGTCTTCCACGGCGAGATTGCTGGTGACACTGCCGCAGAAGGTGCATCAAGCGCACCAGTTGGATTCTCAATCACTGCAATGCTACAATCCATGGATGAATACTCACCATCGTCTGGAGCATCTGGTGGAATGGGTCCTGGTGGCCAAAATGATACCGAAGAGCCATCGATAATCATGAAAGAAAACTCAGTCGATTATGATGACCGAACTGGTAACAATGATGGAACCCTCGCAGGATATTTCTCAGTCTTCCACGACATTGGCGTAACATCCCTCACCGCCGGTGACAACGAAGCGACTGAAGGCACTCTGAATGTTGGGGTTACAACTCTGAAAGCAAACGTCGTTTTCGGCGGCTCTGCTGGTGACAACGAATACGATTGGGCAGTCACATTTTCAGTCACTGACGAAAATGGTCAATCTGCTCTTGGTGGCGACCCCGGTATTGCAGACTCTTGCGAGGATGGATCCGAGGATGCTTACTCACACGCTTTGCTCAGTGAAACGGCACCTGGTTCATTCCCAGAAGGCAAGGCTTGCCTAGATGTGAACTTGCAGGCTGGCCGATACACGGTTACTGCAACATCCAGTCTACTTGGTGCAACCAGTTTGCCATCGAATGCAACAGACATGAACGGTGGTAACGACGTTCGAGCAACCTTCTACGAGGTTATCAACGACAATCCAACCGTGTTCATCACACTGGACGAAATCGCTCGCGGTGATGAGAGCGTAGAAGCTCCAGTCATCGTTGGTGACACCATCACCATGCGTGCGCGCGGAATGGATACAGAATCAACAGATGAAGAACTGATGTATTCCTGGAAGCGAGTCACTGCTTCCGGTGAAGTCGAAGAGATGCTTTGCGACTTGACGATCTGCACAGTCGAGACCGATATGTCTTGGGCTGGAGAGCGAATGGTTACTGCAACAGTGACCGATGGCAATGGTGCCAGCGCCTCCGACAGCATGCTCATGTCCGTTTGGAACTCGTATTCCGCAGACATGTCCGTGACTGGAGCAACCATGAGTTACTCGATCGTTTACGGTCCTATGGTTAACTACAACGTCTCAGCAGCTGATGCTGATGCGTTCACAGCACAGCAACTGGGCAACAATGCAGGTTCATACGACAGTGTGGTCGCATTCGACCTCACAGTCTCCAACCTGATGATGCCAGCTGATATGGGAACAGAGACACTCACCATCGACTTCGATGGTGATGCAACAAACTCCTGGGGACTATGGTACAAGCGTACCACGGATTCCCCATGGACCTCTGTCAACCACATCACCTCCTCTGCAGGTGCAGCCAGTGGTACAACCATGACCTTCTCTCACGATGGTAGCATGGAAGGCAACCTTGGTGGCGGAACCTACGCGATCTTTGATGCAGCAACAGCAGGTGCACAACCACCCGCAACAGGCGTATCAGGACTCACTGCAACCTTGGCACCCGATGCACGCATCGATGTTGCTTGGGGCTATGGTGAGAACCCACAGTTCGCAAGTGGCGACACAGTGAACGTTTACTGGTGCGCTTGGGCAGATGCTGACACTTCATGTGACGCAATGGCTGGAACATCAATCGCAGGACAGGATCCTGTTACACAGGCTTGGCAACACAACGGCGTAGATGCGACAAAGTATACCATCCTCGTACAGACACAGAATGGTAACACAGACGCTGTGACTGGTGCAATGCTCACTGGTGGCCTCGCTGAGATCACTGTGACTGCTGATGGTAGCGTAACACCTGCACCAACACTCAGCAACGCAGCAGCAACCATGACATCCACAAATGATGGTCTAACCTTCACATGGGATGCAACTGGTACCGATGACGTATCGTCATGGGTAGTCTGCTGGGCTGGAACTCAAGACATCGTCAACAACGAGTTTGACAGTCTATTGGGCAACAGCTGTGCAACAACCGAAGACACAACCTCCTCGATCACAGTGACCGAGCAGGACATGTGTGGTGGAACTTGCAGCGCTGACATGTACTTTGGTATCGCAGGCAAGGACTCAGTCGGTAACGTAGCCGACCCGGGTGCAGATATGTATGCAGACATGAAGGCAGGCCTAGATGTGCCTGACAATATCGATGCTACAGACCCAGGTGCTGAAGACGAAGGCATGCCATCTACCGCAATCTACGCAATCATTGGATTGGTCGTACTTGCAGTGATTGGTGGCGCTTTCATCCTCACCCGTGGCGCAGAAGCCGACGGTGATGACAAAGAGTGGGATTACTGAAATCCCGCAGGCCTCGAAACAAAACATGACCCGTCCATGAGACGGTGACCCGGGCCGGGCCCCCTATAGGGGGCCCGGTCCTTTTTTTTGTTTCCGATTTCACCAATGTTCGGATCATAAAAATTGTTAGATTCTTGTTATCAGGCTCACAGTTGACCGATTTTTGGCGTGTAGAAACCGACATTTCCGCATGTCTTTTTTCATGTTTGAAATCAATTATCGAGCAATCATATTCTGTGGATGGAGTTTGTTACAAATTGTTTGTACCACTTATTTTCGTAGATTTTAACTGCTCAAAAATATCTGCGCAGTTTGTCGAACAGAATTGAGAAATCAAAGGGTTTGCACCCATACGGTTATATCTACGTCAGAACGTGGAACGGCCTGTTCATAGGACACTCTGGGGTATCTTGAATGGTGACAAATGGAAACAAGAAGGTGTTGGGCGGCAGTTGGCTGTTGCTCACGCTATTGATGATTGGAATGAGTTGGGCCCA
>CATISE010000079.1 GCA_949538655.1 Marine Group II euryarchaeote MED-G33
GAACTATCACTCGATGAATCCGACAAATTGATGTGCATGGTAGCGGTATTGCCGTCAATCTCAATACTCTGAATGGTTGGAACATCTGGCGATGGTTTGTCACCGTCACCAGTTGCGACTTTGCTGATCTCATCGATGACATCGATTCCAGACATATTGTCTCCAAACCATTGTCCTGAGACTGCCAGACCGAATACGGTGTGCTTGTCATCTAGGTGAGATGGTGTGCTGCCCTCGTCCACGAGATAGAACTGGCTTCCACCCGTGTTGGCTCCAGAGTTTGCCATTGCCAATATTCCAGGTGCATGGCGGTAATTGGCATTGAATTCATCCGGTATGGCCCAAGTCGTCATATCCGATTCTTGGCCGAGACCATAGTACGTTGACGAGTAACCACCCGTTCCAGCAGATGACCAACCTGATGAGAATTGACCATTCTCTACATCGCCACCTTGAATCATGAAATCATCGATGATTCGATGGAATACAATACCGTCATATCGCCCTTCATTGGCGTGTATTTTGAATGAATCCACTGTTTTAGGAGCCGCCTCTGGGTAGAGTGTGATGACGATTGTTGCATCGTACTCAGATTCCTCGGCGAGGTAGTCTGGAATGACTTTGAGTCCAACCAATACCAAACCAATCGCCACAACGATACTGACAATCCCAAGGAATGTTGGAGCCCCGTCGTCAATCAACAGAGTCATGCCACCCGCTCGAATACCAAGTCCATCCATCTCAGATCTTAGGCTGTTCAGACTTCGGCGAGTCTTCTTGTCATTCGGATTGGATTTGAGTGCACTTTCATAGTGACCAACCGCCTCTTTGAACATTCTCTTGTCATTGTTTGATTGACGAGCATGCATGGCTTTGGCTTCTCCAGCCAATCTCCATGTTTTTGATTCGGTTGCATCAGCGTCTGCTGCGCGCAATATCTCGAGTGCTTTTACAGGATTCTCCTGCTTAATTTGAATCTCAGCCTTTTCCCAGCCCTGCTCAATTTTCTTGGACACCATGGTCCCGCCGAGTCGGGTCTCATTCAAAACCGCAGCGGAAGATGGATAATACTCAAAACAAACCTCTTGGATACATGTTTTTACACTGAAATCGATACACTGCGGATTGGTATAACTACTATTCAAAGAAGCCGATGGCGCAGCAATGCCTATTATCGGCACGACTCGGGACCCTCTCTAAGCGCAAGGGGGCTACGCCCCCGCGGCCCTAGGAGACTCTGTCACCGATGGAACGGATTGTCAACGACTTCCAACTGAATATTGCCACTGCAAATGGAACTGGTTCGCAATCAGCGAACCTAATTCTACTACACACGATGTTCAATATGGGTGTCCCAGTCAGTGGTAAGAATCTCTTCCCGAGCAATATCTCAGGATTGCCCACATGGTATATTCTTCGGGTCAGCGACAATGGCTACCAAGCACCCGGTGATCGAACACATATCCAAATCCTCATGAACAAAGCAACATGGGATGACGATATTGCAAATTGTCTGCCCGGTACACTCATTCTGTTCAACACGGATGTCAAGATGCCTGTGGAGCGAGATGATTGCAATGTGATTGGCGTCTCTATGACAAAAATGGCACGTGGACTCAACCCGAAATTGGCGAAAATGATCTCGAACATGGTCTACGTTGGCCTTCTGGCAGAAATTCTCGGCCTAGATGATTCCGCCCTAGATGCGGCTTTGGCCCAACAATTCAAGGGCAAGGCTCGAGCAATTGAACTCAATCTACAGGCTGTTGACCTCGGCCGGGACTTTGTCAAAGAAAATGTCGATCTTGATTCGATTCCATTCAGAATCGAAGGACGAGATGTGGATGAAAACTTGTTCTTGGTGGAAGGAAATGAAGCCGTAGCACTCGGCTGTCACTACGGGGGCGTCGGTTTGCTGTCATGGTATCCAATCACCCCCAGCAGTAGTTTGGCAGAGGGGATTATCGCCTATATCCCTGAATTGCGCGCCGATGAGAATGGCGATCACTTCTGCGCGGTTGTCCAAGCAGAGGATGAACTCGCAGCCGCCGGTATGGTTGTCGGTGGCGGTTGGTCTGGCATTCGTGCGATGACGGCAACCAGTGGACCTGGTATTTCCTTGATGTCTGAATTCATCGGTTTGGCCTATTTCGCAGAAGTCCCCGGAGTTATTTGGGATGTCAATCGAACCGGCCCGTCAACAGGACTACCCACCCGAACTCAACAAGGTGACTTGACCATGCTTTACGAAGCCAGTCACGGCGATACAACGCATCCAGTACTCATCCCCGGAAATATGCAAGAGTGTTTCGAATATGGCTGGAAAGCCTTCGATGTAGCCGAACGTCTCCAAACATTGGTCTTCGGATTTAGTGACTTGGATTTGGGAATGAACCGTTGGTCGTGTCCCGGATTTGTCTATCCAGATACACCGATGGATCGAGGCAAGGTCATACGGACCCAAGCTGAACTAGAGGCGATCGAAAATTATGGGCGTTACCGAGACGTTGATGGTGACGGGATTCCCTATCGTACACTACCCGGGTCTGGCCTAGACCCTATCCTATATCGAGGAACGGGTCACGACGAGGATGGAATCTATTCTGAAAAACCCGAAGTGTATCACGCATTGATGATGCGCCTCAAGCGAAAGATGGACAACGCGCGAACTTGGCTACCTCAACCCGTTCTACGCGAAGAAGATGAGAAAGAAGTCGGCATCATCTACTATGGTTCGATGGAGAATTCAATTCAAGAAATCGACGACATTCTAGAGGGAGATATCGGACGAAAGGTCAGCCAGTGTCGTGTCCGCAGCCTCCCACTTTCACCCGTCGTTGAACAATTCATTCGCGATCATGAAACCGTGATTGTTTTGGAAATAAACCGTGACGGACAACTGTATGGAATCCTTCGTAGAGAATTACCACACGAACTCATTCCAAAGATGCACAGTGCAGCCTACTCGGATGGCATGCCACCCCGTGCACGCCATTATGCTGAATTAATCAAGAACGTTTTAGCGGAGGTGGAAGAATGACAATCAAACTGAATGTAATCGATTTGCCAAAGGATGACTACAAGGGCGGGAAATCCACGCTTTGCCCTGGTTGTGGTCACGACCAAATCAGTAATGTCATCATCAATGCTGCCTGGGACAATGGATTGCATCCAGAAAAGTTGGCCAAGATGAGTGGGATTGGTTGCAGTAGCAAAACACCAGCATATTTCCTTGGAAAATCCCACGGGTTCAACACCGTCCACGGGCGAATGCCCGCGGTGACTACAGGAGCGGCCATGGGCAACCGTGGCCTCACGTTCCTTGCCGTCTCCGGGGACGGCGATTCAGCCAGTATCGGAATCGGTCAATTTATTCACGCTGTTCGAAGAAATTTGGATATGGTTTACGTGCTTGAGAACAATGGTGTCTATGGTCTAACCAAGGGACAGTACAGCGCAACTGCGGTCAAGGGTAGTAAGAAGAAGAAGGGGCCTGCAAATGAGCACCAACCCATCGACTTGTGCAAGTTGGCAATCAACCTCGGTTGCACGTTTGTCGCTCGTTCATTCAGTGGTTCCAAGAAACAGCTGACCGCACTCATGAAGGCGGCAATGAGTCACAAAGGGTTCGCACTCATCGACGTGATCTCACCGTGTGTAACCTTCAACAACAACGACGAAAGTTTGCGCTCGTATACCTATGTCAAGGACAATGATGTCGAGTTGCACGCTTACGATTACATCCCCACACAATCACCGATTGAATCCGCTGCTTCACCAGAAGGAGA
>CATISE010000080.1 GCA_949538655.1 Marine Group II euryarchaeote MED-G33
AGTCTGTGTAGCCCACGGAGCATGCCAATCGATTTCCTTGGCGATTCTTGCTGCACTCCCTGTAGATGGGCCTCGTGCAGTCGGCGTCGAAATGCCATCCTTTGCCGTAGTATCTCAAAGCGCCCGGTTGCTGGGTTGTGAAGTGATTCCATTCCACAGAGGGCCCAGCGAGGGACCTTGGGAATTGAACAGGGCGGAAGTCCTAGAGATTCTTCCAAAAGTTGGCGTTTTGGCTCTAACACCTGTCATGAATCCAACTGGAGAGATGATTTCTGAAGATGATCAGCAATGGTTGATCAAAGTGACCCAGGAAGCGGGTGTCAATCTAGTATCTGACGAGGTTTATCTGGATGCTTCAAAAGGTACTGAATTCTATAGACCAATGTATAAATATGCAAAAAATGCAATTTCAATCAACTCACTCACCAAGACCTATGGTTTGGGTCCAATCCGATTTGGGTGGATGATTGGGGAGCCAAAATTGATTCAAAATGCCAAGAATGCCTTCCAAAATATGCAGGGCCTAGCAAGCGCCCCAACTGTTTCAATCGCCGAGACTGTTTTTCCAAGGTTGGATGAGGCACTGGATGGTATCTGGGAGGCGCGCAAGCAAAATTTACCCAAATTACTCGAAGTGTTGGAGGCTCATGGAATCAAATGGACTCCACCCCCGTTCGGGATCTATGGCGCATTCCCCATTGGTATGGATGCGGTCGAAGCGATGGACGCATATGGCAAACCATTGGGTCTACTGGCCACCCCAGGTGGCATGTTCCACTCAGATCTGAAACATTATCTCAGAATTGCATGGGGCAGCAGCCCTGAATCGTTTGAGGCGGCAATGCCGGTCCTCTCACAGTTCCTAACAAGCATTCAAGAAGGAATTGCTTGAGGCATCCATGATGCCAGAGGCTGTTGTAGCGATTTCCGGCGCCTCGGGCGCATTGTATGCTGAAAGGCTGGTTCGTGCTTTGTCTGATGCGAAGTGGGAGGTGTTACTCATTGTAACACGCGAAGGAGGAATCAACCTTGACCTCGAATTGGGGCTCTCTGCAGCGGATTTGGCGAAAATCCCGGGTGTTTCTCTGGAAGACAATGACAACCTGGCTGCACGTTCAGCTTCAGGTTCTGCTAAAATTGATCATTACATCGTTTGTCCAGCGAGTGGAACGACCATCAGTAAAATCGCAGCGGGAATCTCTGATAACTTGGTGACCAGGTCTGCTCTTGTCGCCCTGAAGGAACGGCGCCCTCTAATCGTCGTACCACGTGAGGCACCTTACGCGACGATTCATCTGGAAAATATGACCAAATTGTCAAATTGGGGCGTCGTCGTCATGCCCGCAAGCCCTGGTTTTTACCACAACCCGAAGAGTATTGATGACCTTGTCGACTTTGTAGTAGCCCGAATACTAGACCAAATGAACATTGAACACTCACTTGGAAAAAGGTGGACTGGCGAAGAGGTACAATAGACCCGTGCCTTGAAGAATGACAAGCGTGCATGACGAACTGTAAGGTGTGGTCTATATGCGGTATGATGACCTGTCCCACAATGAACTCGGTGACATACTGAAAGAACGTGGTTTAGCGGTTCCTCGGAAAAAGGATGAGCGAATTGCGTCTCTGATTTGGAATGACAAAACCAACACTGGACCCACTACTGATGAATCGATAACAATGGATGCAATGGCAACAGCATCGAACCCATTCCAAGAGCGGTTTCCTTGGGCCACAGTCCCTGTTATCGTGGTTGCTGTAATGCTAATTGTGGGTGGTAGTATGACTGCAATTCTGTTTGGTGATACGATCATCGGTTGGTTTTCAGACGATGAATTCGATGGGGAGCTAATTGATTTCGATCCTGCGCAGGCTCGTGCCTTCACTGAAGGTTTACTCACCTTGGGTCACCCAGAATGGGAGGGTAGGATGAGTGGTACCGTTGAGGAACACGCCACTGCACAATCCAATTTAGACAACTTCACTGATTTTGGATTGGCCATTGAACCGAATTCATTTGCTGTTCCGATGTTTGAAATTCAAGAAGAACCGACCCTTTCGATGTGCACACCTGGAACAGTTACATTCGGACTCGCACCTTGCAGCGCCTTTGACATCAATCGCCAAATTACCACTTTTGTGCATCGTGAAGAATTTGTGCTTCAGGGATATTCTGGTTCCGCTGACTATCAATTCCAGGACCAAATTCCAGTGGTAGATTTAGGTAATGCAAGTGATGATTCCATTTGGGAAAGTGCATCTGCAAGCATTGGATTGGTCTTCGGAGGGGGAGGTGTTTCAAGTAACACAGAACTTTTCATCAAAGCACAGCAAAATGATTTGTATGGACTCATCCTTGTGACATGGGATAGTACTGGTGGAGAAAACCCACCTAACAATTGCAAACTTGCCGGAGAAAATGGGCGCTGTGTACCATTCTTCAAATCCGTCGATACGAGTCAATTTGAGAGTCTGCCTGCGGGAATCCCATTCATGATGGTCAGTGATGATGTCGGAGAGTTAATCCGTGACCAAGTTGTCAATGGCGATGGTCAAATTTCGATGGTTGTTAATGTCGATAACCAAGGTGAAAGAGATGTCAAAGCCCCTTGTGGAATTCTGCCAGGTAAAACCGATAAATTGGTCATTTTTGGTGCCCACCATGATACGGTATACAATGGACCCGGAGCTGTCGATGATACTGCAGGAACTGCAACCGTCTTAGAATTGGCACGACAATTCGCCAACATGGCTGAGAGTAAAGGTGAGCCATACTACACCATGAAGTTCTGTACATGGGGTGGAGAAGAGGAAGGATTGCATGGCTCCAAAGCCTACGTCGCATCCTACATGAGTCAACTGCAGGAAAATCTGCGCCTGTACGTAAACCTAGACATGAATCACGTCGATATCGATCTTGACAACCGAGGAAATGGTTTGTGGATGTTTGGAAATGATGCTCGTGACATGGAAATCATCGACCAAATTGTCGACCAATTTAGAGATGAGAATCCAAAGGGATTAGCCTCCAAGTATGTCATTCATACACAGACACTTGATGGCCCAAAAGGAGCCAGTGATGGAATGCCTTACAATTCAGATCACGCACCTTTCGTATACGATATTCAACAGCAAGATGGAGATGAGCGAGGACGTGCAATCGTCTGCTATGGTTCTGGTTCTTGGGAATACCACACCTACAAGGATACAATGGACAGATTCAACGAAGAGTCATTGGCAGTGAGTGGAATCATCTATGGTTCCTATGCTGCTTGGCTGGCATGGGGATGATCCAATGACCATTCGAAGAGCGCACGCAAGCCATATCCTATTGCGTCAAAAATCGGACGCTGTTCGAATTCTTTCTGAGATTCAAGGAGCCAAAAAACCCCTCAAGGTTTTCGAGAAGGCTGCGAAGAAACACAGTAAATGTCCAAGTGGTCAACGCGGTGGCGACCTCGGTTGGTTCCACGAACGTCAAATGGCTCGAGAATTCAGTGCCGCCTGCTTTGAGCAGCCACTAAAGGAAGTTGATCGGTTTGTCAAAACCGAATTCGGTTACCATCTGATCTGGGTTCACGAAAGAGATGAATGAGGGGATATCATGAGTACGATTATCGCAGTGGAAAACTACGAAGTCAGCGGTAAGCATGGTGTTTTTGACCATGAGAGGGAGAAAGACCAACCTTTTGTCGTCAGCATTTGGGTTGCTCTCAAAGAGCCGGCATGTGATGATGATTTAACCACAAGTGTGGATTATGGATTCTTGCAGCGAACCGTTCACGACATAGTCACCGGAGGCGATTCGGTGAAGATGATGGAAACACTTTGTGACATCATCATTGAAACAGTATCTGGACACAGTAATGTCGCTATTGTGAAAATTAGAATCGAAAAGCCCGAGGCCCCAATGCCTCACACTGGTGGGTTGGCAGTTGTCGAACGAACTTGGCCCGAAGGATCAACTTTCTAATCAGGCACCAAGATGAGCGAAGAGGGCATCATAGTCTGGCTCGACACCTGGATTCTCAGCATACCAAGCGTAACCGATGGTCCCGTCGGCTTCAACAACAAAAACAGACCTTTGCGCAACGGTATATCCATCGATTGCAAAGTTTTCAAAGGTCACTCCGTAAGCATTGATTACTTCTCTATGTACATCTGAAAGGAGAGGGTAATCTATTCCATTGGCATCTCTAAATGCGTTGTTGGAAAAGGGTGCATCAACTGAAATACCCAATACAACACAATCTGTAGAACCGAGGGTCTTGTGCTGATCATTGATTGAACATGCCTGATTTTGACATACTCCTGTAAATGCGGCAGGGTAGAACGAAAGAATCACTCTACTTCCACTGAATGAAGAAAGTGTAACTTCGCTCTTGTCGTGTGCTTTCAAAGTAAAATCTGGGGCTGCATCTCCTACGTTAACCATAACTTGCCGGCATAGCGACCACGCTAAGAACGTGCGCCTCATGGCCTGTGACATGGAGTGGCGTGAAGTCGTATCTTCAGAATTGGGGGCGATCATCATCACGGCAGATGATTGTCTACATTGCATCGAGTTACAGGCGGCCCTGATTGAGTATCCACTTTCGATCCCAAACCTTTGGGTTGAAAAGAGAGAAGCGCGGGAATTATATGCAGAACACCCACTTTTTGCAGCATCGATTGACGTTCTACCCTTTGTCGGAATTTTTTCCAAAGGCGAAGGCAAGGCCGTCATCCGTGCGGCAACGCCTGAACGTATCGCAGAAGCCCTTGCCATTCTCTGAGAAAGCGATGACTTCATCCGTCCTCAAAGAGGACGGGGCTTCATGGAGGAGGCGCTGAAGCAGGTTTTCGTCCCGTTTGTCGCCACACCTGGTGGCGAGAAAACCCAACTGGGTGTATTCTCTACTGAACAGGATGCATGGGATGTGATGCGTGCCTTCCTAGCCAAGGCAGGGGCTACCGATGTGGTCAGCGGAAGCATTGTCGCTTGGGAAATCGATTATGTTGGCGAAGAGGGTTCTCTGGAACTCGCAGCCTTTGATCGGAGCAATTGCCCCGTTTGTGATGAAATGTCATTCTGGGTCGAAGGAGATCAAGAGAAAGCCCGATGCTATTTTCCGAGATGTGGAGCTTGGATTGAGCAGAACGCCTACGACCCCAGTCGCTGGGATTGTGGTTGGCCCGCTGCGAATTGGAATAAGCGTGCTGAGGATTACGAACAGGCCTACAAAGGACTCGTGGCCATGCGAGCGCAATCTACCTCTGCGGGGATGACGAGTCGTATGGCGTCACGTGAGGCGTGGTTGGATGAGAAGGATCGTGAGAGGCGAACCATCCAACAAAATAAATTCGATGCGGCGTCCAATGAGATGACTGAGTGATCTTATGGTCAGCTGGATTTCTGCCATCATCGCATCGATCTTTGGAGCGGGTGAGACCGTAGAAGAAATCCTTAATGAAGAAGAGTGAATTTTAGGAATTCAGTCTTTGGTTAATTCTTTCCAAACAAAATACGCCGTGACAGGCATTCCAATTATTCCCAGATGTTCAAAAATCAGAGCCAATTAAGAGAGTCCAGATGATGAAGATTATGATAAAAAATAAAGCACGAGATTTGGACTTGGCCTTTTCGACGGCATCTTCATCGATGATTTCTGCAAATTCACTTTCTTCTAAATTCAAGTCAGGGTCTGATTCATGTTCGGCATCCACTAGGTCCTCAAGGACTTCTGCAAATTCTTCGGCGTGTTCATATCCCTCGGGATCCAAAGAATGCTGGTAGTTCTCCACCCTCATTTTCTCGATAAGTTGGGCATCCTTCTTTAGTTCTAGTTTGGCCTTCTCGTTTTTTTGTTCATTCATGTTTAAAATGAAGAATAAAAAACCAAGAAAGAGGCCGCAAGCAATGCAGTTGTTGCAAAAAACATCAGCCGACATTGGCAAGACCTCGTCACATTTCTTCGATGGGAATGATGCCCACCGCTTCGCAGCCGCGCCTTAGATGGTCGCGAGCCAATTCACTCAGGATGAGGTTCTGAACATTGACAACGCCTTCCTCGAT
>CATISE010000081.1 GCA_949538655.1 Marine Group II euryarchaeote MED-G33
CCTTGAACATTCAGATGGCGATTGGGTGGCGATTACAGATATTGATTGCAGGCCCGACCCATATTGGATTTCAGAAATGTATCGGGTAAGTGATGGTTTGGAAGATGAACAAGTTCTCGCCATCACGGGTCGTACAATTTTTGATGAAGGTGAAACTTCGACTAGCAAACTTCGCGCCAGGTCGATTGCGCGAAAATACACCAGTCGTCCTCGCCTGACTAGTCTTGCCAATGGTCCATGCTCAATGTTTCAACGTCAGGCATTAATCGATGTAGGTGGTTTTGATCCTGAATGGTATCATGCCGAAGATATGGAGGTGAGTTTACGTTTGATCCAAACAGGGGGTGTCATTGTGCATACACCTGGGGCAGTGGTACACCATGTAGCGGAATCTTCGTTACGCCTATTTTTGTTCAAACGGTGCCGTGATGCGAGAGCCCATATGCGGATTCGTAGGCGTTTTGGAAGAGATGGTGTTCGCAAACCAAATGGGTATATCCATTTACATGATTTTGTGGGAGATGCCAAAGATGTTGTTTGGCTCCTTCCGATAGCAATTTTTGGATTGAGCCTTGCCATTGCATTGCTATTATGGTCGCCACAAGAGAATATTTTGTGGTGGGTTGGAATCTCGACCGCTGGACTTTGGGGCATGCTTTACATTTCGAGATGGCACCAGTTATTGTGGAGTGGTGCCCTCTGGACCGGTGCAGCAATCGGTATGGTTGATGCACTACTGGGCAGGCATGGACATCCTCGCTTGTTACGACGGAAAAAGTGATTATTCTTTCATTTCAGCCTTGGCCGCAAACATCAATGCAACGCCAAATCCAAGTAGAGATGCGGTGACTGAATAGACACCAACATCAACCCAGTTCCAATGAGCAACACTTTGGTAGATGTAGAACCCAAGGCCCAAAACGATACACCACATGGCGATGGTCATTTTCCCACCAGCCTCTTTTGTGGACATGAGGCTAAGCCATGAATCACAAGTGAAAATTCCTTGAATCCAAGATCCAATACCGCCCTCGGTCGAATTGTGCAAGCATCGTCCGCCCCAAGCCATCAGGCCGATTGAGAGAATCATGAACACAGAATCACTTGCGGGTCTGAATACCATGTCATCGACATAGAGGTGAGGATAGAGTTGTCCGACACTCAAATAGGCGGCCCAAACAACCTTGAGTTTATTCTCAGCCGTGCCCCCAATTCCAAACATGATGTTGAGTAATCCAAGGACTGTCGCCCATAGCCCGAGGGCAAAGGCGAGTGAAGCGAGCGTGCGACCCTCATGGCCATTATCTGCGGTCATCGGCTCGGCGACCGGCGCCCTCGTCATAACGGTTGCCCGCAGAACACACCCTGTGAATGAAGACTCTAGAGCCTGTTTTGTAGCCGGTATCGGGCTTCGATGACCCCATCCATTACCGGTTCTGCAGAACACATTGTCTTCAGGGCATCAAAGGCGGGAGGTAGGCAGGTATTGATTCTCTTAGACATTCCATGACGGCCGCGACTGGTTGTCTTTGCAGTGATGATTCCAGCCATATCCAGACCACTGATAAGGGATGAAACTCGACGACTTGTCAACGGCCTTTCTCCTGCATTTTCGCAAGCCATTTCATAGGTCCCATAAACCTCTCCAGTCGAGATGTTTGTCAACCCATTCCTTTCATTGATTAAAATTGAAAACAACACAAGTTTTTGCTGTAGAGGGAGATTTTGAATGGTTGGTGTAATCTGATCAAACTCCAATTGATTTTGCGCCTGCCTCACATGACTGATACCGACGATTGGAACCTCACTTTGTTCTGCTTGTTGGACGGAGATTCGAAGTAAATCAAGAGCTCGCCTTGCATCACCATCCTCCTTTGCGGCCAGGGCAGCACAGAGAGGAATGACGGCTTGATCTAGCACATCTTGTTTGATCCCTCTTTCCGCCCTTGGTATGAGAACATCTTCCAATTGCGCAGCATTGTATGGTGAGAATACGACGTCAATCGGCGAGAGTCGGGACTGGACTCTTGGGTCCAGCATTTCAGTAAATGCCAAATCGTTACTAATTCCGATGACGCAACAGAATGCACCGTTTAACAGTCCGATATTCAGACTGGTCAAACTGTAGAGTAAATCATCACCTTCTGAACCCTTGCGAACAAGATGGTCTATCTCATCCAAGACAATGACATGCACGCCCGCGCGCGCTTGCATGCGCGCGCGTACGCAGTCGAAAACCTTGTCAGCCGGCCATCCAGTAAAGGGAATCAAATCATCGCCATCTTCAGCCAATTTGTTTCCAATCTCTGCAAGGACCCGATATTTCGTATCGATATTTCTACAGTTGATTTCCACTGTGCGAATCTTGCATCCTTCAGCGGCTCCTTTGGATTCCAAATCACGACATACAAATCGAGTCACTGCTGTTTTTCCTGACCCGGGTCTGCCATACAGATTCATGTTCGATGGTGCATGTCCTCTCAGAGCTTCTACGAGATTATTGACCAGTGCAGAAATCTCATCCCGACGATGTGGCAGGTTTTCTGGATTGAATGCATGACTAAGTGCACGCCGGTCCCTGAAGAGGCTTTTGACATGCAGAAGATTGTCGAAAAGATTCTCGCTCATTTTTGAACACTTCCGCATTTCCCATCACCAAGACCAATGTGCACCAGCAATCGGTCTTCAGGAGGCAACAGGGAGTTTCCCGAATTCCTTAGGACATTTAAGGATGATTGAGTTACTTGCTGGAGTGTTGATATTTAGGCGATGTAAATCCCTTTCTTCCCCTATATTAAGGGACGCCAAAACACCTCCGAATTTAACAAAAAATAACCTTCATGCCCCCGAATCTCGTGA
>CATISE010000082.1 GCA_949538655.1 Marine Group II euryarchaeote MED-G33
CCCATGTAGGTCCTCAATCCAATCATATGGTTGACCCCCCTCTTCACCCTGTTGCTGTGGTTCACAAGCCTCGATGATCAAATCAATCACCCGGTTAAAGGCAGCATCAAGCCCACCTTCGTCAACTTCGTGCTCAATTTGGGGGAGAATTCCAAGTGGGTCGATTTGCCCAGATAAGTGCTGTAACCAGATCATGTGCGACAATGCATTGAATGCTCTTTCATCCATGGCGGCCTGTTCCCATAACGACCAGGGCCCTCTGGAGCCATCGAGTGGCTGAGGCAGTATTCCATACCGCAAGAAGGCTTCACGGAGTCCACCCAAACGAGTGGGGTCTCGAGCAACGTGTGCATTTGCAAGTGCCTCTTCGATTACGAACCACCATTGTGGTGCAACTCTTGAATCGTGTAATCGATTGCTCGATTCACGATATGTGGATCGTAAATCAGGCATCGGTTGACCTGCTGCATGCAATCGAATCATGTGGAGGCTGATTTGTGCATCGACACAGTGGTGAAAGAAACAATGATCAAATCCGAAAACAAATGCAAGATCGAGTGACAATGTCGGTGCATTGGCAATTCCATCTCTTTCCATTGCTGTTGCAATACTGGCTGCCCATTCGACCAACGCATCCGCATTGACATGGATTCCCCAATCGGGATCAACTTCTGGAGAATCGGTCTCAGCACGTAACAAATCTCGGTACCAGAACATGGCAAGGGCTTCATCAATCTCCCCTCCTACATCACTTCCGGGCGAAGGGGTACGTTCAGGTCGATTCAAACCGGCGAGACCACCCCCTGGAGATTCTGTTTGCCGCACAAGTTGCGCTGCACGCCGTATGTCATAAGCGATTGGCTCAAGAAGAGGCAGAGCGCGCCTTGGCATGAGGGCGAACCATGCGTGACCAGATGTCATCATTCGATATCGCTCGCATGGCTCTAGACATCAATGCCTTGGCTGGTGCAAGATGCCGGAAGATGTACCAGCCTCATTATGAACAGGTTGTCTTGCGATTGAATCCCAAAGGAATTGCAAAATGTGATTTGGTTATTGTCCGCGGCCAGCGTGTTTACTTCAGTCAAAGAGACCGTCCAATGCCTACTCAGCCACCACAATTTGCGATGTTACTGCGAAAACATTTGTCCAATGCACGCCTGACAGGTGCTAAACAACTGGGATTTGACCGGATTCTCGTACTCGAATTTGACACAAAAAATGGTCGTCGTGATTTAATCATTGAAATGTTCAGGAATGGAAATGTCATTTTGGTTGATGAAGATGGTATCATCATCCAACCATTGACCCATGTTACGTATGAAACTCGAACCATCAAGCGAGGCGAGGTCTATGTTGCTCCCCCTGAACCAATCGACCCTCGAAACTGGTCGGTATCCCAATTGCAAGAGACCCTCAAGGATTCCGATCGAGATTTGGTACACACATTGGCGGGAAAGATGAGTTTGGGTCGCGCTTACGCACACAATCTCTGCGTGCTTGCTGGAATTGAACCGACTCTAAATGCCACTGAAATCAAAGACGTTGACCGACTTTACGAAGCCTTCCAGGGTATGGTCGAACAAATTCAACAATCAGGCGCCTTTGCAGTTGTCAACGAATTGTTCACGCCTTCTAGTAATCCATTGGAACTCGATCTCCAAATGGAACAACATTGCGTTGAAGTTGGTCCTGTTGCCCTTTCAGGTGACACACTCACGATGGAATTCGAATCTTTGTCCACTGCGATTGATGCATGGAAAGGTGGTCACGATTCAAGTGCTCTCGCACGTCGAGAGGCCGAAAAAATGGCGGAGATTACTGCACCTGGACAAACCGATTCCGAGGCTGAGAAACTAGCTCGTCGCGAGGATCAACAGGCCTCAGCCATCGATAAACTGACAGTCAAAGGTGAGAAACAACAAAACATTGGTAAATCGATTCAGAACAATTGGGGGCACGTTGAATCTCTTCTCAATCAGGTGAAACAATCCGTAGATGATGTTGGTTGGGATGAAACTCGTAAGGCCATCAAGAAAATTGGTTGGATTGAATCTGCAGATCCAGCTTCTCGAACCATTCGAGCCAAGTTACCAGATGAAAGTGGTGAACCGGGGCCGGCAGTCGAATTGCATCTGGATAAGTCAGTGCATCAGAATGCCCAGATTTATTTCGCCAAGGGTCGAAAGGATAAGCAACGTTCAGAAGGGGCAAAGGCCGCACTTGCTGAGACACAACAACGACAGAAAAAAGTCGACAAGAAACGCGCTAAAGATGAGGCTGCAGGACGAGTGTCCATCACAAAGAGAACCAAGAAATTCTGGTTTGAACGGAACCGCTGGACAATGCTATCCAGCGGCCAATTGTTGGTCGGAGGACGCGATGCCAAAGGCAATGATCAGATTGTCAAGAAGCATTTGAGCGCTGCAGATTTGTATTTCCATGCTGATTTACACGGTGCACCATCCTGTTCACTGAAACTCAAGGAAGGGTTCGAAGAAGATCCGAATCCGAACCCAATGCTACCCGAGGGGGTACCCTCTTTGCGTTTGACTCAATCTCTGGATATTGAGGAACATCCCGAAGAATCACTGCCTGACGCGGCTCAAATGGCTGTTTGTTGGTCGCGTGCTTGGGGTAGTGGAGGTGCTGCTGCCACGGCATTCCACGCCAAGCAGGGTCAAGTCAGTAAAACCACTGAATCAGGAGAATCTCTAGGTAGAGGTGGCTTTGTAGTCCGAGGGAATCGTCACTGGTACAAGGACCTCAATATCGAATTGACCCTCGGCCTGGTTTCCATCAATGGGATTCCAATGCCCATGGTCGGTACGCATGCAGTCATCAGCGATGTATGTCAGCGCTGGATTCGTTTGACCCCTGGGACGCAGAAGAAGGAACTGGTGGCAACCAAGATTGCCAAGGCGACTGGGTTGTTGCAGGATGATGTGTTGTCAGCATTGCCCCCTGGAAACCTATCTTTGGGAGATAGTCAAGGAATATTCGATTGAGTGCCGATTACGCAGGCTCTCTCAATCGAGCAGGTCTCCAATGTTTGGCAAATCTTGAACGATTGTTTCTACAGGTGGTTCGAGTTCGCTTTCCATTTCAATCGGTGTCGTGACTTCTGACATAGAAGGTGGTTTCATTACAGGGCTGGGTTCAGAGAACAAATCTCTCTCAAAATCAGCCATTGCTTTTTCACGTCCATCATTTTGCTGCCTAGATTTAGAGCGAACAGCCATGATGGCTGCAACCACTCCGACATTGATTAGAAGCAGCATGGCAATCATGGCAATCGAACCGGAATCCATCCCAAAAGTCGAACCTTGTTCTCCTGCTGAATCCGAATCCCCCTCGTCATCGTTTTCAATGGCCCCACTCTGATTTTCAGAGTTGTCAGATACGTCCTCAAACGGTGGGAAGTAAACAGTCATCACAGCATCTTTCCACATCCCATCAATACTCACACGGGCACTCAATTGCTGTGATTCATCCTCCATATTGGTATAACTTTGGTAATATGTGCCATTTGCTGCACCCATGCCTTCTGAAACAATTAGTTCCCCTTCTTGTAGAATCCAATTCATTTCGCAGTTGCTTTCACAGCGAATCTCAATCGAAATATTGGCCGTTCTTGAATCACTATCGGGTGCTTCTGCCAAACCCAATTCAATCGAAAGTATGGGGCATCCATTTAGAGAACCCCTGATCAGTGGACAACCATCAACTGAATCCTTTCTTCCATCTCCATCAGTGTCCCTTTGATTCGCTGCACAGCCATCTTCATTGGTTTCAGCCAACCATTCGGTATCTGGACATTGATCAGTATCATCGTTGGTTCCGTCCCCGTCCGAATCTCTTTCAGATGGACCACACCCATTGGTATTGACATCCATCTCTCCAAAGGGTGTGTTCGGACAAGCATCATCGATATTGTAGATTCCATCTGCATCATCATCGAGTTGAGATTCCGAACATCCAATGACATTGACCAATTCTTCACGAGGTGTATTTGGACAGGCATCGAGGTCATCAGTGACACCATCATTGTCTGAATCTAACTGGTTGTCTGCACATCCATCACCATCGATGTTATCGCCGACGTTTGTATCTGGGCAATCATCTTCAGCGTCAACGATTCCATCATCGTCTCCATCAAGTTCCCATGCGGAACATCCAATGCTGTTCACCTCCCAACCCAATTGTGTATACGGGCACTGATCAACATCATCCATCACTCCATCTTGGTCACTGTCAATTTGATTCATCGCACAACCGTCCCCATCCACGGTTAGACCCGGGTCGGTATTTGGACAGACATCTTCGTCATCGATGACCCCATCCTCATCAGTATCAGGTGGTGGGATTTCACAACCGTCCGCTCCAACCAATGAGTCTGGTAGGGTGTGTGGACATACATCGATTTGATCGGCTACACTGTCCCCGTCATAATCTGGAATTCCGATAATATGGTGGAGAAATAGAGATATGGCTCGATGTGTAGTTTCTGTTGGATGTAAATTGTCGAAGAAGATGTATTCTTCGACGTTCGGTGCAATCGGGTCATTACTGTCACAGGTAGCACCATCGTGATCACAAGCGGGGTGTGTGACATTCGTGATGCCAAAGTGTTCCCCCGAATAGTATAGCATCTCAAATCCAATCCAAATTGGAATGACATGGGTGGTGACAGCATATGTTGAATTTAGCCCCGCAGCCATCGTGCGTAATCCCGAATTGAATTCAGTCACACGTTGACCTAATTCTTGCTGATCTTGCTCCGAACTATCCCTTTCACCTGGTGTTTTTTCCAACGGAGGGAGTTCAAAGAAGATGATTTCTTGACCACCGGTTGCAATCAATTGCTCAGCGTGTTCTTCAATATCATCGACAATCCTCTGAGCATTCGTTTCCCCAAAGTTGAGAAGATCATTTCCACCGCCCCAAATGGCGGCAACATCGCCGGCGACAAGGTCGTAGTTCTGATCCCAATCATCGACCTGTTTCCCAATGTTCTCGATGACAAAGAAGGACATCCCATTCCCCGTTCCCGCGCCCCCAAATGCACGATTATTCCCACTGGCTGCACCTCTTCCGTTAATGTTTGATATTCCCAACCAATCAGTCGAAAAGTCTGCCCAATTCTGTCCGTTTGAGTATCTCCCTTGCCAATACGGTGGACTCTCCGGTGTTCCGAATGCGCTGTAGGTATTTCCAGAATCGGAGAGGCTATCTCCGAAGATGAACAAATTTGTGTATTGGGGTGACATAGACTCCCAGAAAACCGAAAATGGCTCTGCTACAGAAACGTCTGTCCAACCCGTGGATGAGTTCAATGTAATTTCTAGATAATACATCATCGATTCATTGGAAATATGATGTTCGCTGTACTCAAACTGCATTGCATTTTGGGTTGCTAAAAACGGTATGATGCCGGATGAAACGGTGGTGTTGAATCCCATTTCACTCGTTTCATTGGTCGCATGTACCGTCCAATACATCTCGTAATTACGGCCCAGTGTGAGGCCCCACAAACCGATGGTGGCTTCAAGTGGCTCACTCGATGAGAATATTCGTTGCTCAAATAGAATCGACGCGCCTTCGGAGCCCTTAGATTCGGAAGCTTGTGCAGGGATTGTAATCGACCATGACATGGCCAAAAGTGAGGCGACAATCAACAGTGAGAACCACCTCCCCATGTATGTTGGCTTGAGGCTACTCGGCATTGAACATTGCGTCAGCGCCTATGGCGCTGCGCAAGTAAGGGGGTTTTACTCTAGTACAGCATCCATTGTGGTACTACTCGCAACGACAACATCGATATCGAGATCTTGGTACTCACCTTTGCCAGTGATTCTGAACATAAGGGTGTGCCATCCGACAATCATTGCTGGGAGAAGGATTGAACTGGTCAACAGGGCGAATGTGATCAGCATCATCATCAGGAAGAAGAAATTTCTCAATCCTGGAATGTCTACCAATAGACCAGCGCCCAAACCAGCACATGTTGTCGCAGTGGTTTCAAAGATTGTTTGCCCTGTTCTCGAAACCGTTTTCACGATACCAGCCGGTGTCTCTTTTTCCTCCCTAATCCGATCAATAATATGGATGGAATCATCGACACCTATGCCGAATACAATGGTGGATACCATTGCAGTGAACACATTGACATTCACATCTCCACTAAACATGAGGAGTGGTTGCCATAACACAACAACACCCACAGCAGTCATTGTGAAGAATGCAAGTCTCGCTGATCGGAATAGAATGGCCATCACAAATAGCAGAACAAACATGGTCATGACCGTGGCATCTGTTTGTGCATCGTGAACTCCTTTGTTGATGTCGAGTGAAAGCGGCAAACCACCAGTCAATTCACTGACTTCCACCGCTGGAAGTGATGGGAATCCCGCCGAGAGCAAACCATCGATTTCATTTCGCAAAGCACCAGCATCACGGAGATTGATATACGGTTGATTCACATAAACGAGTGTCTGCGTCTCCCCACCAACCATTTCGTTTGCCTCATTCATCAGCATTGAACGAATTTCCACAGATAGTGTATCGAAAGCAACGTTCACCATCTGTGGTTGACTTGAACCCAAATACGGCAAACATTCTGGATGTAATACATCGCTGAAGTCAGGACTTTTTGTGATATTCCAGCATTCATCATGCAGGATTTCCCACAGGCTCTGCGCCTCAACACCAGGGATGCCTAGATCGACGTGAACAGCTTTCAGAATCGTGACCAAACTTACAGTAGTAGTTTCAGGGACATCATCTATTTTTTCTTCCATTGTTGAAATAGAATCGAGTACATCCAAATCTCTGATTGGGGCTGAATTTTCCCCTGTATGCTCTGTTGCATCGACAATGAACATATTTGTTTGACCGCCTTCAAACACTCTACTGTATTCAGCCAAAGTTTGGTAGGATTCCAGTCCTGGTGGGACTTCATCGGAGGAACCGGTGATGTCGTCACCCATTGTATCTGCCATCATGTATAATCCTCCGGCGCTGACCAAGAAAGCAACCAAAATGACAGCCCACCAACCAACGACTGGAACTTGGCCAATCTTTTTCCATACCTTATCTGCTGATTCTAATCCTTTCTTTCGGTAACGTAGAACCCATCCGAGAACAGGGACCATCACCATCGAGAAAAAGAAGGTACATGCGATTCCAAGGACCAGTGTCAGACCCACGGTTCGCATGGGCTTGATGGGGACAAGGAATGGCCAAGCGAGGACGCTGAATCCAACGATTGTCGTCAATGCAGAAAGGAGAATCGCGTTTCCTGTTGTCATCACTGCATCAACTGTGGCGCCGAGATATACATCAGCATCCCATGGGTCAAGATCTTCTGCTTGCAATCCTTCTCGTTGCTTTCTCCATGCATCTTCAGCAGCTTCTTCCAAGCGCTCATTACGCCCTTCCTCGATTCGGTTGATGAGGTGGAGGGCATAATCGACACCGAGTCCGATGAGGATCGGCCCTGCTGCAATAATCATCGGTGTCAATTCGATATCAGCCATGACTGTAATGCCAAATGTCACGGCCAAACTCATGACGATTGGTGTGCCACAAATAATCAGCACCTTCGGATTTCGATGAAGGATAAACATCGTCACAGCAACGAATGCGAGTGACCAAGGGAGCATATATTCGAGCTGTTCGTAAACAGCATCCGATACATCATGCAGAACTGGGGTGAGGCCAGTGACGGTAATCGCACACCGACTGTACACCTCACCTTCATCATTGCACGGAGATTCTGGAGTTCTCCATTCCCGCTCACCAGTGTCTTCATTTTCGTACAACATGGGTGAAAGTTCCTCTTCGTAATCATGTTTACAAAGAGGGCAAATTTCAGGGTCAGATTCATCGTAAACTAGTTTCTTTGTGTATTCAAGAAATGCTTTGTGGTCCTTGATAGTCTCCCCAACTTCTCCCTTGAAATCTACCCTAGCATCAATTTGAGTTCCTTCCATTTCGAACCGAATTCCCATGACGATAACAGCGGTGTCCCAAATCCCATCTCCGTTGGTATCTCGGACGAAGGATTCCATCAAACTACCAGAATTTTCGACCATTTCATTGACAGTATCTTGGTTCTGAGGGATGACATATCCGTCGTTTGGACTTGCTGTGGTAATCGGGCAATCCTGTAGATTGAATCCAGCGACACCATGCTCTTCCATCGCACATCTGAATCGGTTTTGAGCACTGTTCTCTTCCTTGATAATTTGAGCAGGAGATAAGACCCAAACGACCCCATCATTTCGACCGCGATCCTCCTTGTCCCAATCCAACCCTCTGGCATAATTGCCTTGACCACTGTCATCATCACCCTCAAGATATGACAATTGATTGAGAACTGTGACACTGGTCACATTATGTTCGCAATTATCGATTTCCTCGCATGTCCCTCTCGTAGCCCCATGGATTGCATTATCAGTATGAATGTAGAGCATTACAATATCTGTGGACCACCCTTCACGAACTTCGAGAAGCAAATCCTTTGATTCAGCACCATCGGGTAAATAGACCTCAACATCACCATTGATCTGGTACTGGAAATCAACGGAGTATTGCCCAATAAACCCGGTGACGAGCAGTAAGATGACAATCACAGCACCAGGGGACTTGTGTAGGGCTCGGTAGATTCCGCGGACCGGCTTTTCGATGGCATCCTGTGTCACTTCGCCGGCTGAATCCAAACGATCAGTCCAACCCGCCCACAATGTTCGCAAACGGGTAAACAACGAGTCGTCTGGACCGATTGGAAGGATGGTTGCCGATGGTTCAATATCAGCCGAGTCGGACCCGCTCATCACCCCGTCGAACCACCATTTGATATTGAAGGGCTCGGATAGCAGAGGTCCCTATGGGACCTCAAACGATTGATTTAATCCATGCCGAATTCTTCAACGAGCAATCGTCGCATTAGTCGACGTGCCCCGTGAAGGACCATGGCTGCAAAGCACAAGGAAGCACCGAGCATACCAATCCATGCAGCGGTAAGCCCTGGGCCTACGGAAAGAGAGACTGAACCATCGGTCAAACCCTCGACTTCATTGAGGGCTCGCATTCCGATTGCTGCACCTGTTGCCAGCAGAGAAATACCTGGCAATCCGAAGAAGATCAATGGTTTCTTTTGAGATAGGGAAATCAGAGCGAAACTAAGTACTGTAAATCCATGTGAAAGTGCTGTATAGCGGCTACCTTTGGGTACATCGTAGCGGATTTTGGTTGGTACTTCTGAAACTTTCAATTGTAGGTCATCACAAGCGTTGAGAATTTCGAGGCAGGATTCCATCCCTTCATGGTCGAAATTCAACCTCGCAAGTGCCTTGGGTCCGAATGCTCGGAAACCGCTTTGTGTATCCTTGATATTCAAATCACTGGAAAGGTTCGAAGCTGCCGTAATGACCTTGATCCCAAGCGCCCGATAAGTGGGCATACTTTCAGCGCCACCACCATCGACAAATCGAGAGCCGATGACAACATCTGTTTCACCAGCCAAAATAGGTGCGAGTAAGATGGGTATGTCACTTGCATCGTGCTGTCCATCACTGTCTAAGATGACAAGTGCCTTTGCACGACGTTCGACCGCCGTTTGAAAAATCGTCTTGAGAGCGCCACCATAGCCTCTATTGGCGCGATGATGGTGAACAGTTGCCCCCAACTTCCGTGCAATACGGGATGATGCATCGGATGAACCATCATCGACACAGAGTACTTCGTCGACCTGTGGTTTACATGAAAGAACGACGCTGCCAATGGTTTCTTCTTCATTGAAAACGGGCATAGCCGCGATGATGGGTCCGTCCCAAACAATTGGTGTGGACCTCTCTTCGGACTTTCCATCCATGGCTTTTGGGTGAGATAAATTGCATTTCAACACTTCCCTCACAATCTCGCCCACGGGCGAATATGAGGGGGTCACCGGGGCAGGCGCCCCGGCGACATTTTTGTTTAATCAAAGATCAATTGGCTCACTGTTGTGACTGCACGATCTCCATCGATGACTTTACGCATTGCTGCGAGACTGATTACCAATGGTGCATAGGTTTGCCCATCTGCAGTGGTATATGTCTCACAATCTCCAAATGCATTGGTGTTAATCGAGACTTTGATCGCTCCTCCCGCATTACTCCTTCGTACATATCCGACCAGGAGGTTTGGGGTTACACCGTTTTCATCTGATTCATTCGTTTGCTTGCTATTTTCTATTTTTCTGGTTGCCATTATTTTCAACTCCAACCCACGTTTCCGGGGTAGAAAGGTGACTCGGAAGCGAAAGGCCACATCAATTTCGCTGAGGGGTGATAAATTTTGAAACTGATTCACTCCGCTTTGCGGAGAGAAAGTGAGTGAAATTGAAGATTCTTGTAAACGTGGCATTGAAGAACAACCCCTCTGTCGCGAACATGATGAATGTCCTCGTGACCGGTGGTGCCGGTTTCATAGGTTCACACCTGGTCGACCGCTTAGTTGCCCGGGGAGACAGCGTAACAGTATACGATAACATGAGCAGTGGGCGGCAAGAATTCGTCGCACATCATGGCGATTCAATCCGATTCATTGAGGAAGACCTACTCGACCTTGATGCAGTGAAGGCTGCAATGGAGGGGATTGATCTTGTATTCCATCTCGCAGCAAATCCCGATATCCGCCTCGGTACACAAATTACCGACACAGATCTCAAACAGGGAACTGTAGCGACTTACAATGTCCTAGAAGCCATGCGCTGTGCAGGTGTCAAAGATATCGCATTCTCAAGCAGCAGCGTGGTCTATGGGGAGGCATCACAGATGCCGACACCTGAATCATATGGGCCATTGTTCCCCATCAGTTTGTATGGTGCTAGCAAATTGGGTTCAGAAGCCCTCATCACCAGTTGGGTGGGGACATTTGGTCTGAAAGCATGGCTATTCCGCTTCGCAAATATCGTTGGTGCACGTGGTACACACGGCGTCATTTTTGACTTTATTCACAAATTAAAGTCTGATCCGAATCGACTTGAGGTGCTCGGAAATGGTCGCCAAGAAAAATCATACATGGAAGTCATAGATTGTGCCCATGCAATGGTTCACCTGACTGAAACAACCAATGAGCAGGTCAACTGCTTCAATCTAGGGACTCACGATACTTGCAGCGTCCGTCGGATTGCTGAAATCGTTATTGAGGAAACTGGATTTCAAAATGTCAGTATCGAATACACCGGTGGTGATCGTGGTTGGGCAGGCGATGTCCCGAAAACCATGCTTGATCCCGGCGCATTGTTTGAGACAGGTTTCAAACCGAATTTTAATTCGGAAGAAGCCATCCGCCATACAGCATCTACATTGATACAGGAGATTGGATTGTAATGCAAACAACAGGAATTAACACGAAATCATTGGCAGATGACGAAAACGCAGATGCTCGCATCAACTCATTTTTCACCATATCCGCCATTTTGACAGCAGTTCTAATCATCGTATGGACATTGGCACCACCAGCTGATATTGGTGTTGATGAGGGCCAACTCGCACCCAACATTGTTAGCGAAGCTCACGTCAATGGAAATTGGGAGGATTTCCGCTTGTATGATTACATCAATCACACCTGGACACAGGGTGAACAAGGGACATTCATTTTCTTGCAATTCGCTGATACGGATTGTGGGCACTGCTGGTCAGATGCTGCACAGATGACTGCCCTCCATTCACAATTTGGAATAGGAGGTTCATCTTCACTTGACGATGTTGAATTCATCACCATCTCAGTTGGCATGCTCGATACAGACCACAGTCGTGCGGAAACCGTTGCATTCCAAGAGAAAGGGGATTGGGATGGTTGCAATCGAAATAGCAACTGTGCATCACGTGGTGGAGAAGTACACAATTGGCCATATGTGGACGATTTGAATCTGCGGGCCTTCAACGATTACAATCCTCCAGGGGTCCCCTTCCATCTCATGCTATCTCCTGATGGAATTGTCGTCTGGAATAGTGCTCTACACAAGGATGTCTCGGACCCTCTGTATGACCCTGGTGTTGCCATAGAGTACCATTTGACGGAGAGTGCTTGAAATGAGTGATCCAATGATGGAATATGGACCTCTGACCGTTTTCATGACCATCATGGCAATCGGAGGTTTGATCGCCAGTAATGTGAATATTTCACAACTCGAAGGGATGGGGCAAATGCGCCGTCGATTGTTGGGTCTATTCATTATACAGATGGGTGGATTGGCAGCCAGTGCATGGACTTGGATGATTCACAATGAAATGATTACAGGTGGTTCACAATTCTGTGCGGCCGAGGGTGTAGTTCAATGTGGGTCTGTAATTGGGGATCCTGTTTACTCAGAATTCTTCGGAGTCCCATGGGGTGTCGTCGGAATCATGGCATTCGGCGTACTGGGTTGGTTCACCTTTTCCGTCTACATGGACATGAAGGCTGATTGGGCCAAGTCATACGTCGATTACGCCTGGTGGTTGAGTCTGCCTAGTATCCCTGGTGTCGCTTGGTTGGTCATCGTTGAACTCACTCTTGTTGAAGGGGCACCTCACATCTGTCCATACTGCACCAGTGTTCACATCGCACTTATTGCGTGTCTATACCTACTCTACACGATTCGATCGGAACGGGATGCAGGCAACTGGGATGATACTCCTCAAAAACTGTCCAAGTCCGAACTCCTTGCCAAAGCACGCAACAAGTAATCACGGTTGGAAAGTGCCACCGATTTCAAAGAGTGCAACATCTGTTCGCATGTCTACCGGTTCCATTCGAACCACTGTCACATCTAATCGAGTCTCGGAAGCATACAGTGCACGCAGTGTATCATACAGTCTACTTTGGACATCTGACATTTGTGCTCCACGTAGAATCGTCACCATGCGGATCGGATTTTCTTCGGGAAGCTCGACGATGTATTCGACGAGCCATTCACGATCGACTTGTGCGCCCCCTAGGCGCTCTTGTTCTTTCTCTTCAGGGATGTACGCCATCATTGTATTATTGGCACTGACAGACTATCAATGCTTCGCAGTTTGCCGTTTACACAGATTTACGAGAGTATAATATATGTCCACTTTGATGGAACTATTCTCGGCGCATGACCACCGTTGAACACACTAGTGCCAAAACCAGCAAAAACAAGGCTAAATTACCGTATTTTTCCGCTTTCAGGAGATTATCGCCATTTGAAACCCCGATTACGCCACGGACCTCCTCATTAAGTTCGATAACCGTCACAAAACCATCTACTTCACCATAAGTTTCCAAAGTATACACCGAGATTCCTCCTTCACTGTACAAATTACCCATTGAGATGTCCCACCCATGCACTCCATCAAAAGAATCTAACACAGACCCATTTGGAGAAAATGAAATCATCTGAGTGGCAACGTCATGATGTACATCGATTCCGTTGTTGGCGATTTCACTGGTCATTTCTAGTGTTTCTAGCCTAAAGACAGTAATGATTGCATCAGACGGTAAATCCTCATCGATATTGAGGTGGAACTGATGTGTGTCCTCGTGTGGCGAGTTTTCCCATGAATCCCACCACACATGCATTCCAATCCAATCAACGCGATCACCTTCAGCAGAACGCAGTCCATTTTCAAGTAGAGATGGACTCACCATCCCTTCGAGTAAACCCTGCCCATCAAACCAAAATGCAGGCAATGAAACAGATTCGTTGGCTTGTTTTTGTGTTATCCGTTTTGTCGTAAGTGCACTACCGAATGGGTCGTGATCATCTGGATGTAAAGCAACCCTAACCATGCGACTAGAGTGACTCTCGGTGAATTCTGTAACCCACGGGTCAACAGTTGCGCATGTATCACACCAAGTTGCAGTGTATTGTTCTAGAAGGACTGCATGCCCACCCGAAGCAGTTCGGGATTCATCAGCGATTCTCTGATCAGCAGTAATCATGGGTAGCAGAAATAGTATGGTGAGGGTGACGGCCATTCCCTTCTGCATGGCCCAAGCGTTTCAAACGGGTCTCATTTACATATCCCGGGCTCGGCCCGGACAATGAGGGTGTGTCATGAGTAAGCGCTGGTTTCAGGCTCATCAGCGCGATACGTGGCGTCGGCAGGCCCGTTCGAAGGGTTACCGGGCACGCTCAGCATTCAAACTCAAGCAAATTCAAGAAAAGTTCACTTTAATTCGTGAAGGTGATTTGGTTCTGGATGTAGGGTCCCATCCAGGGGGGTGGACACAAGTTTCAGTCGAAGAAACGGGGCCGAATGGTTTTGTCCTCGGTATCGACCTATTGGCCAGTGCTCCAGTTGAAGGTGCACAGATGATTATTGGTGATGTGACTGAAGAATCATCTCAAGATGAAATATTGGAACTATTACAGAATGGAATAAAGGTCAACGGGAAGCCTTTACCACCTGTGAATGAAGGGGAAACTCGTTTGTTCAATACCATCGTTTCAGATATTTCACCACGCTTGACTGGGCAGTATGATCGTGACCAAGCCATCTCACTCGAACTCGTCGCAATGGTTTTTGATTTCACCTTGCCATTGCTTCGGCCAGGGGGGGCTTTCGTGACCAAAATATTCCAAGGCACTGGGATTGAAGGAATTGTCAATGCAGCAAAGCAGCGTTTCTCAAGGGTGCAGAGATTTTCACCCGAGGCTTCACGTAATTCTTCTTCTGAGGTATTTTTAGTATGCAAAAACAAACTCCCTCAGTCAAAGAAAGGTTCGAGAGGTACATCGGTAATGCAAGAATTAGACGTCCATCTTGAAAATGAAGGTATTATTCAACCGAAGGGCAATGAGCCTGAAGAGGAGATCAAAAGCGGGTTCCGTCGTATTCCCAAGAAAGAGTGACACATTCACTTTCACTTACCTCCTATCAAAATGATGGTAGACTAAAGGCGCTCAGCTCCGTTGCTCTAAGGAGTTGAAAAAATGTCTGTCAGTATGATTGAAACCCAAAGCAAGCCAGTAATTCGAAACCGCAATTTGTCCCATAACAGTATCCTGAGACATGTAGGGATGCATCAAGCACGAAATCGTCCAGAGACGCCCCCACGTACCCGCATTGAAGATTTGATTGCCAATCGTCCAATCGGGAGAATTGAATTGCTCGTATTACGACGCTACCCACGTAGAACAGTGATGTCAAAGGGCTGGACTGGATCTATTGCCGCTGCTTGTGGCCGAGATGAAACTGGCCTCATCGGCCTCATATTATGGGGTGATCAAGTCGATCGGGTTAGAACTGGGGATATCATCCAAATTCGTGGTGGTTGGTGCCGTTACAGCCATGGTCAGAAGGTTATTTCCACTGGGAGGACGGGGAGTTTAACCATATTGGAAGCATGATAGTGTGTTTGATGACCTTCGGTCAACCATATTAAGGAGAAGTCGGTCGCCGGCTCGCTGAGGAACTATTATGCAGAAGCGCGCATCAACTTGCTCCGCCTCCGGTGTACCGTTGACGGACGCTAAGAGTACCTCATTCCCTTGTCCTAGTTGTGGCGAACCAATCGGCCGCTCCGAGCGATGCCGAAATCAGGCTGTAAACTACATTTGTCCAGAATGTGGATTTCAAGGGCCTTGAATGGAGGATTTCCCATGGGTGAAGTTGCTGTCAAATACAAGATCATGTGCGACCCTAATGTCGACAATGCGAATGCGGATGACATTGCAAATGCCATGAACAGTATGGCAAGTGAAGTTGGCGTTGTACAAATGGTTGAGACCAAACCACTCGCCTTTGGACTGAAATTCGTAGAAGCCCACTGTGTAATTCAGGAAGGCGATGGTACCGTTGATGAATTTGAGGACGCGATCCGTGAAATCAATGGTGTCGGCGAAGTTGAAGTTCTAGAAATCGGTCGCCTTTGATTCAGTATTGAGTCAATGGTGCTCGCATAAATTCGCGCATTAGAATGGTCGCGTATGTTCCACTAGGCAATGAGAATCTCAAGCGCAAACTGCATCCGTCTGGGTGCCACATTTCTCCATCTCTGGGACCTTCTGAAAATCGGTTTGACAAACTTTCACTGTCTACATCACCTGCTTCTTCAACACTGAATTCATCGAATGAAACCGTCAACGCTCTCCGACTTCCCTTTGACGTCAATCTGGGGATGCCCGAAACTTGCCAGTTCTCCTCGTCAAGATTCATTTCTACTAGAACCTGTTTCTCAATCTTCCCTGGCTTTGAATCCGAATATACACTTTCAGCCCCTGGTAGTGCTGCAGTCACAGCCAAACGTCCACGCTTACAATTTCTCGCAATCCGTGGTAGGATACTGGATTCGACTTCAACCAATTTTGCCATGTCGATTTTACCATTGTCTTGAATCAAGCCAACAACATCCCCTTCGATCGGTTCTGAGAGTGTTAGTCCGGCATCCAATCTTGCCGCAATGATCCGATTGAAAGCTTCTGACTGAAGACTGTGGACCATCATTAGTTGCAAATTATTTGGAAGTTTTCGAAAAGCTCCAACCCAGTCTTCCTCTCGTTTTGCCAAATGTTTCAACATATCCCTTTCAAAACCCAGGTGTTGGGGTATAATTTCTAGACACTGATCTACGTCAGATGTTTCACGCCATAATGTTCGAAACGATTCCACCTCTGGTTGCTGATATATTCCGGCCATGCCAAGATATGCATCGACAGCCCCCTTCCAGTCATCTGCAATTACAGAACGTCCGACAACAGGGGTGACCGGGCGTGTTGCTCCAAATCTTTGGGGTCCAATCCAGTTGGGGAATTTCCCTTCGCCCAACCTGGTTTCCATGTTCTCAAAAATCGTGTTGACTCTGGCAATCGCGTCCTTTGCTTCCAAAGGTGTGCCATCAGAGTCAGCACATCCTCGAACAGTGATTGTGAATCGGTTGCTACTGTGATCACCAAATCCCAACTTCTGGTGGCTTCTACCCAAGATTTCGATTTCGACATCTGGCATGTCAATGGTAGCGACTTTTTTCTGTGGTGCATCGACCACAAGCAATTGAGTTGTAATTGCCCGTTTATCTTTCGTCCCACTAAACCAAATCCGATTTTTTGAGATTCCTAGTTTCCGAGCCAATTTGCCGACGAATCGATTTGTTTCCCAATTTGTTAGGGTGACTCGAATGACAGTGAAACGGCCTTTGCCTTCCAAGGCAGGAGTTTTCCCAATCTCTTCAACACGGAAGTCCTCGAATCGAGATTTCAGTAAGCCACCAATCCCAATGCCATCACAAGCATATCCGGTTAGCCCACAGGCTGCCGCGATATCCGCGGGTGTCATTACAATCACTTCAGGGGAGTGTCAAACCATCGAATTCTTTGGCAATATCCTTGCAAAGTCCCTTTAGGACTTTAGATGGATCCTTGCCTTTTTTGCAACGGAGATAAAATTCGGGTTCATCTAGTTCAGGATGGCCAACGAAGTAATTTGCATATTCGACATCTTTGCTATCATTTAGTCGTGATCGGAATAATTGTAGGGATGTGTGACATTCTCCAGTTATTCGGATTCGGAGTTCTCCGCCATCGTTCAAAAGTACCTTTATCGCCATGTTGACCAGCCCGCCGACCCAGCCTACCCTTTTGAGCCTTCTTTATTCACCCACCCACTATGTGGGTGTCAATCTTTAGCTTTGATACCTGATTCAGCGAGCATTTGCAGCCTTCCATCTTATCAATTGAATTCTGCTCGCCAACGCTATGGGTGAGGGGGAATCAACCGAGTACACCTTGGTTAGTGCCTCCTCTTTTGAGAAGGTATCCATTCCAATTCTCGTTTGTGCCCTGATTCTGACCCTCGTATTGGGTGCACAATTATTCCCCATGCCAGTGTTCGACACTGACCTGTCAGCATTCACACCAGAAACTCCCGCGGAGGAAGCTGAAGCCCGAATGGCGGCTGATTTCCCTGCAGAAAGTCGACCCATGTTCATCCATGTGACCGTAGATGATGGGACGAATGTTCTGTCCATGGAAAATTTGCATTTACAACAACTCGCTTTAGATGAAATTCTCAATCGGTCTCAATCCTCAAATGATTATATTGAATCTATGATGGCGGCACCACAAATTCTCCAAAATGCCATCGACGAATCCAATCAGACCAATGATTCCTTGTTGACAGACTATGATACCTGGGCTGCATTGTTAGATGCCATACTCGATGAAGGTACGAAATGCACAGATGCTCTTGGAGATGAACGGGCACTTTCAGCAGGGGCCTTCATCAGAGATGGTCTGATTCATACTGATTTGGATTACTCCTCCTCATGCGATTACTTGACTGCGAAGGCCTCTGATCCCAATGCGACCGGAAATGCAGCCCCAACCGCATCTAGTACTCTTTGGGTACTCTTGATCGACCCGGAACTCGATGATACTGCACGTCAAATCCAGCAGGATTTCATCCGAACCCAGCTAGATGATTTTTCATCTGAAAGTGATTTACATTTCCAATCCACGAGTCTAGATCTCATGAGTCATGATATCAACAAAAGTACGATCGGCGAGTTGGTCATGCTGGTCTCTGCTGCGGTCGCAGTCGTGGTACTGCTACTGGCTTTCGCATTCCGCTCTGTGCGGGGAGTAGCATTCCCATTGGTGGGCCTATCTGCATCTCTTGTCTGGACATACGGTGGCATGGCGTTAACAGGGATGCAATTTTCAATTCTAGAGGTCGCTGTGGCTCCAGTTGTATTGGGACTTGGAATCGACTATAGTATTCACTTGCAACGCCGATACAACACCTTCCGAGCCGAAGGTGATTCTGCAAGTCTTGCGTGGCTCAAGGGCTTTGAGACCCTTAAGATCGCTCTGTCTTTGGCCGTGATTACCACCATGGCCGCCTTCATTGCCAACATTGCATCACCCCTTCCACCATTGCGAAATTTCGGCTTTGGGCTTGCCTTTGGTGTATTTTGCGCCTTCATATCTTCGACACTCTTGGTTGGTGCCTTACACGTTGTCATGGAACGAGAATCTTCGGCATATGCGAAACACCTCGAATGGATGCGGTTTGGAAATTTCAGCAAGCACATGGTCAGTTTCCAGAAATCACATCAAGCCAAAGTCATCGGTATAGCCGCAATGTTGACAGTGGGATCGTTGATTTTCGCTGCGGCAAAATTGGAAACTGAATTTGAGCTTACCGATTTCCTGAGTGAAGATATGGATGTCATGGAAGGGCGAGATCATCTCTACACATCATATGATGCAGCTGGGTGGAAACCGATTTACATCCTGGTCGAACCTGCAGAGGGTCATACATCAATCACAGATGATGCTGATTTCTTAGGTGCGAGTCGGATTTTAGACTCATCCTTGGAACATACAAGGGGTGTCGTTTCCCCACAGGCTGATGGTAATTCGCACCCTGCTTACGATGGGCCTTATCCAATATTATTTGACGCAGTAGAAGGCGATTCGGGTTTTGGTTTAACACATAATTTGACGATTGACGATGAATTGGAAAAGACTCAAACATACAAAGAAGGCGATATTGCAGCCGCATTGAAATCCTTGAGTACGAATGATTCGATTTCAGACCCCCTCACTGGGGAGAGTTGGTCCGAGCGTGTGGAAAAGGTAGTCGTGTTCAACGCCGATGATAGCATTCGCTACATCCGCATGGAAGTGCTCGTCGAAGTCAAGACGAGTAGCGATAGTTCTGCCGTTCTCGCCGCACTTCGAAATACTGTCGATAATTTTGCCAACCATCCTGGTTTGGATGAGGCCAATGTGCACATTGCGGGAGACATTGTCAGCCTTGAAGCCGTTCTAGATGGTTTGACAGAATCTCAGTTGCAATCCACACTCATCAGTTTAGGAGTCTGTTTTACAGTATTGTTGGCCCTTACTCGTCGGATTGGTCCTGCACTAATCATCGTCTTACCCGTTGGAATTGCAGCAACATGGGTGGTTGGTTCCATGGCGGTATTGAATCTAAATTGGAATGTGATGACCGTCATGGTCACCGCATTGACCATCGGCTTGGGTATTGATTATTCCATACACGTCTGGCGGCGATTTGAGGCAATGAAAAATCGAGAAGGTGATCTTTGGGATGGGATGAAGGAGATGTATGCTTCAACCGGTGTCGCTTTGCTATTGTCTGCGGGCACCACTGTTTGTGGCTTCACCGTCTTGTTATTCTCCCAGATGCCCGTTGTCCAAGATTTTGGAATTGTCACTGCAATCACAGTGTTCTTCTCACTTGTTTTAGCATTGATCTTACTACCTGTATTCTTGGTTTTAGATAGCCAAACCAAGAATGGTTCATCGCATGACTAAGCCGAAATCGTGTGCATAAATCCCTTCATTGGGAGTTTCTGCTCACGTGCAACCAATAGTAGAGCCATCCACAATGTCACGGGTCCAAGAGCCCGTCTTTTCCTCTGTGCGCGCCGCATCACTTCTTTTCGATCTAGACCCGATGTTTGTGCAATTTGGTCTAACAGTTCTGTGATATGACTTGATGCAGGATCAACAGGCGTTGATTCAACCGGGATGGTTTCGGGTTCCACCACAGTACTTACCTCATCGATAGATTCCGCCTTTACTCCCCTGGGCAATGGAGGTGGATTTTCCAGTAATCGCATTGTAGGCAACCAACCGAATGGGACCTCAATCGAAGAAATGTCGAATGCTGGCATCAATCCGTCAGAGTTTTGATCTAGCCAACTCGAATTGAGTAGATTGTCCCGTACGCGCGTGGCAGTCTCCATGTCGAACCAACCCAAATCAAAGGCCCATATTCTACACACTGCCTCTCCATCTATCGATTCACCATTGTGATTTTGCCAAGTATGTGCAAGTAAAATCGCGATATCGGGTGCTAAATCCATCTCAGAAGTCATGTGAATGTTCATGTCGACACATTCGCAGTTCTTCATCGTCGCGGGCCAAAGGTCATGCACTAGAGATTCCTGCGCGGCCTCAAACCGAAGGCTTTGAAGAGGTCGGAGTGTAATCTACGAGGCGATTGTATGAGAGAATACATTGCAAGAGACCCGAAGACAGGCAAAGCACTGCGAACAGGCCGAAAGCGCAGGAATAACCTTGATTTGGCATACAAGCCTCCAGAAGGAGCTTGGGATTCTATTCCGCTTGACAGAATCATTCCACTCGCCAGTGGAGAACTTGAAATTCATTCAGTTATTTGGCGGGACAAGGAGCGATTAATGAGGCAGCATGATGCCATTAGAGCCCTGCCGCGAATACGCGGAAGGGATCAATTGGATGCACATGCGGCATTGGAGGGTGCCTTGGGCTCAATCGATACCCGATTGCGAATTGCCGGTCTGGCGAGTTTGCCATACTGTGCATTGTTGCACACTGAGAACCTGTTCGAACATTTGCATGAACTTCTCGAAGATGTTGACAGTGAGGTTCAGAAAGCCGCTCAAAAATGCCTGATCACCGTCGCTCCAGTATTCCCATCCGTTACAGAGGAAACAATGCGACGTGAACTCCGTCTAGAGGATAAACCGCGGCGCTCTTCAGCATTTGAAGCCCTCAAGCAGGTTGCCACCTCTTGGCCAGAAGTTGCCGAACTTCACATAGACGAATTGATTCGCGAGGAAGAAGGCGAACTTCGTGGAATGGCTGCCGCAATCTTACCACGGTTGGCCAAACACAAATCCGCCACACTATGGGATTTGATTGGCTGGTGTCTGCAGGATGAGGCTGTGGTTGTCAGAAGACATGCTGCACGCGCCCTCTTGCCACTGGCAGATCATGCCCCGAAAATCACTCAAATTGCTCTTGAAATAGCCTTCTTTGATGATGATGAAGCGGTACGAAATTCAGCTCTCAAGGCATCAAAGAAACTCGATCCGAATTCATTCCGAATGCAGCGATTGATCACCGATGGCACACGCCATTCAGATCGAAACATTCGCTTGTCGTGTATCAAGATGCTTCCCATCATCATGGTCGATGCAGAAGTTCGCATCCAGGCGTCAGAGTTACTGGAATAAGAAACCGATAGTGAAATCAGAAAATTACTCGAGGAATTGATGATTGACGATTCACTTGAAGGAACCGAGGCCCAGAAAAATGCATATCTCGCACCCGCTGAAAAAGTGGAGATGGATGAGGGTTCGATAAGTCTCCCTCCGGCCCCTGTTGTATTGCAATCAGAGGTGGAAAAAAAGCCCAAAGAACCCTCTCGAATGCCAGACCCAATCAGGCGACCCAGTCAAGATGATATCTTCTATGGCGAAGAATTTGACGATGGAAATGATGGTCTTGTTTGAGATTATTTCTCCCCGTAGGGGAGGCGGCACGGTTAAAGAGGGGCGGAAGGTCGCCGACGCCGAGGAATCTGCATGAGTGACGAAGAGTTCGACTCAAAGCGTGAGCAGTTCAGCAATCTGTGGGACGGCGTGACACCCAAAGGGGTCAACCGAACCAAGGCCCTCAAATTCCGTCAATATATCCGTGAACACGTCCGCCAAAAGCGAGTGGCGCTGACTCGGGAAAACTGCGAGAAGTACTGGATGGGTGAATTGCAGAAGGAAATGCGCGACGCGGAGACCTTCTGAACGAGCTGACACAAATGTCTGCTGCCAATGCACTTTCGACCGTCCGTTTTTCGGATTGGGATCTTTCTCCTGAAATTGCAAATTCCATCTCTTCGAAAGGCTGGGATTTTGCGACACCGATTCAAGCCGAGGCTATCCCACTTGCCCGTTCTGGGCGCGACATTGTTGGACAAGCCCGCACGGGGTCTGGAAAGACTGCAGCGTTTGGAATTCCAATCATCGAGAATTGTAAACCAACCGGCGTGACCCAGGCATTGGTACTTTGTCCAACTCGTGAATTGGCAACACAGGTTGGCGAGGAGATGCAGTGGCTACAAGGTGAAAAGGGTCTCAAATTTGTCACAGTGTATGGTGGTACAGATATTGACAAGCAGGCGAAAGTCCTCGATAGTGGCTGCGACATCATTGTCGGCACGCCCGGCCGTGTAATCGATATGAGTAAACGTGGTCATATCGATTTGGAGAATATCACACACTTCGCTCTTGATGAAGCAGATCGAATGTTGGACATGGGTTTCTTCCCCGATATCCTGTGGTGCCTTGAGCGCTTGACAAATCGACAGCAGACACTTCTCTTTTCAGCAACATTCCCACAAGAGGTCCTTGAAGCAGCCAATGAATTCATTTCTGATGCTGAGCACATCATGAGTGATGACTTGGATGTTGAAGTTCCAGAAATCGATCAGTTCATGGTTAGAATCGGTCGTGCAAACAAACTCTGGGTTCTGGGTCGCCTGATGGTCCGTCTGACAAAGGAAGACCAAGTGATTATTTTCACCAATACAAAACGAATGGTGGACCTATTGGTCGAACGCCTAGATCGTCATCGATTCTCATCAACAGGATTGCATGGCGATATGGCCCAAAATAAACGTGAGAGAATCATCAGTGATTTCCGTGATGGAAAGACTCGTGTTGTTATTGCAACAGATGTTGCCGCACGTGGGTTGGATGTCGACGGCGTAACCATGGTTGTCAATTATGACATCCCCTCGGATTCAGAATCTTATGTCCATCGAATTGGTCGAACCGGGCGAATGGGTCGAAAGGGAGAAGCATGGTCGTTTGTCTCTGGTGAAGATGCACCAAACATGACGAAAATCATCTCGACATGGAACATGGTTGTGCAGGAGGTTGAAGCTCCTGAACTTCCAGATGGTGTCGATCGAGATCCAGTCCGAAAGCAAATGGATTGGGGTGAAAGTGCAGATGTTTTCGGCATGGTCCCACTCCGTTTGTCGACCAATGAGACCTCAAAATTGGCGATTCATTGTTTTGTTACAGATCAAGCACGTCTTCCCGACTTGGCCATAGGACAAATTCGAGCCGACGGTACTGAAGCGATTGTTGAAATTCACAGGGAGAAGGCACAGCACGCACTGGATGCCCTCAAAGGTAAATCGATGAATGGTTCGAATATCAATGTGCAAATTGCAAATTGATTATTCCTCTTCGTTCACTGTTCCGGCTGGATTGACATTGAGGATGGCCAAGCCGGTAAAAATGCCTGAGAATAACCACCATCGAATGGATCGGTCCCAAACATTTGACCAAATTTTTGCCTCGTCATTTTGACATTCAGAATCTTCACATTCTTCAGCGGCTGCTTTGAACTGTAGATTTTCTTCATTCATCGTGACTTCATGGGTAGCCCATATTGCAATCACCGCGCAAAGGATAAGGGTGACAATAGATACCCTCGGTAGCGATTCCCGGACTTTGATTTGGTTAAATTTCGGAATGTCTGAAAGCGATGGTTTCACTTCCCGGTCTAGATTGCCATTCCGGTTTAATTGGATGTACCAAATAATCCAAAACAATACGAGTAATATCAGGAATCCTTGTCTAAAAATGAATTCGTGCATTTCATTCATTTGCGCCTCCCCATATTGCATTCCAATCGGGTATAGGGCAACCAGCCTGAGAAAATTCAGAAATTGAACAATCGCAATCATTCCAATCAATGATCGTTGACGTATACTTCGTTCTACGCCCGGTGTAAGCAACATCAATACTCCAAGGAACATAGTTTCGTGAACACCCGCACACTCAGCATCGATGTAGAGCGGCACTTCTCCATAATTGAAACCAGAACCGATGAGGTTGACTCCCGTCCAAGACTGTGAGGGGCCATGGAATACAAGTTCGGCAGAACCAGGCCAGATGAGATTGGAAACGCCAGTCCATAACCAAGCCAAGAGGACCTGTAGAGGTTCTAGGCTCGCAGAAGGTTCAGTCCCCCACCAGTAGATGATTTCGACAAGGACCAATGCGAGGGGAATACGGAGATAGCCATAGGCCATTTCACCCACTTCAGACCATGTCAGGTCATCCTTTTGGCCCCCCTTTTTGTTCCCTCGCACAACCATCCCAAGACCCATTCCCGCTTCAATCCCTCTCATCAAATCCCCGACGAATTGAAGAAAGGAGAGCACCCGCCCTAGAACATGGCACATGCTGGGGCAGACACCACTCTGGATGTGCTGGGTTTTCATTGCCCAGTACCAGTCCATGAAACCAAACGTGCATTGTCAAAAATGTCTGCAGGAGAGGTCATTTTGGTGATGGCAGATGACCCTGAAACCAAAATCGATATTCCAGCACTCTTGAATAGAAGTGGCGACACACTTCTGGATGTAGAGGAAGAGGCAGGGGAATACCACTACCGCATTCGCAAGGAGGCCAAAGAATGACATCGATTGTAGAGACTGATGATATTCCAGCAGATGCTAGGTTGCCTACCAATCATGGTGAGTTTCGAATTCGTGTATTCCATGACCAAAGTACTGGCTTTGATCACGTCGCATTGACATTGGGCGATATGAGTGGACCAGATTCAGTTTTGGTGCGCATGCATTCCGAATGTCTAACCGGTGATGCATTTGGATCTGAAAGATGTGACTGTGGCCCACAGCTTGATTCCGCCCTGCAAGCCATTCAGGAGCATGGTTGGGGTTGTTTGCTGTATTTGCGTCAAGAAGGCCGTGGAATCGGTTTACACGCGAAAATTCAAGCGTACAACCTGCAAGATCAAGGTGCGGACACTCTCGATGCGAATCTGATGCTCGGTCATCCTGCCGACGCTCGGGACTACAGTATCGCTGCCGACATGCTTCTTGCCGTTGGGATTAGTGACGTTTGCTTACTCACCAACAATCCCGACAAAGTTTCGGCACTTCAAGAACTGGGCATTACAGTTTCAGAGCGAAAACCATTGATTGTAGGAATCAACGAAGAAAACCTCGCTTACTTGGAAACCAAGGCCAAACGCATGGGTCATGAAATTTCACAGCATGAGCTCGGAATTGAGTAAAGGGGCCGCGACCGGGAGTTGAACCCGGGGTGGCAGAGCCACAATCTACCGTCCTAACCACTAGACCACCGCAGCCACGATGTAAATCGGCGACCTGCGCTCGGTATTTCAAGCAAGCGCAGTGCGTTGCTACACGTAATACGCATACGCACGCAAGCGAGGGATTGAAGGGGCTGCTCGGTAGCGCAGGTTCATGCACACCCGCAGGCTATCGGTTCTGATGGTCGTTCTGCTCACGTTCTCGCTCATGACGGCCCCTGTGAGTGGTGACACAGTCATCCGCTCAGAAACTGTTGATTTGTTACCCGCGGGCACTTTCGACAATGCTTCAGAATGGGACCTTTCTACCAATAAGGCTTACAGTTCCGATCCAGCTGAATACTCTCAATCGATGGTTGCCGATGGACGGCTTTCATTCACACACAATCGTCCTGCCAATTTCAATGAAATTAGTGCATGGTCATCAGTCTCCCCTACAGGAGATAACCTTTCCACCGGTAATCCTGACTGTTTCAAACCTGTATCTGACCCTGTTTGTGACAATGATTTGGACGGCGATTCAGATGGAGGTTTTTCGTGGACTAAAGGACCCATTATCGAACTGTCTGGTTTTGATTTAAGTGCTGGTTCAGATTATGAAATCTCGAATGTGTCCCTTACGGTTGCATTCCGTGTCCCAGATGCCCTTCAACAGGACAGTGTGCAATTCATTATTGAATCCGAAGGCACGCAACACTTGGTCCGAACATATGCACATACCATGGGTGAATTGAACCATATGAATTACAATGCACATGTCTATTCCCTTGACGGCATTAAAAACTGGACTTGGAGTGAATTGTCAAATCTCAAAATCATGCTGGATTACGTGTCTCAGGGTGAATTTGACGACACAGAACTGCAAGTTGACGCAGCCGGACTAATTGTCAAATATTTACAACCCTGGGGGACCTTTGAATTGGCTCAAGCATCACATCTTGTCTCCTTCGATGAATTCCCAGTGATCAATGTAAATCCAACCACGGGTATTCACCAAGATCTTTTGCAATCTCCTTGTGGGCTGGAAAATTCGGCTCAGAATTCAGGAACATGGGATACAGTACCAATTTCACTGCCATATCAACAGGCATGGGGCCGGTTCCATCCCGATGTTGTTGGCAATGCGAGTTGGCAATACTCCACCTCTGATGATGGTCAAACTTGGTCGCCCCCTGGTTCAATTTCGGCTGGTGAATTATTGCAAACCAGTGCAGAGTATCTCAAATTCCATGCAACACTTTACGATGGTTGCATTGAAGATTTGAATGTCGACATCAACGATCCGACACTAACAATTCAGGGCGAAATTATAGGCGAAGTTCTGTCGATGGTACCCAATTTTGCCAAATTACGAATCGCGATGAATGGTGAAGAGGTTGCATCCTACGAAATTTCTGCTAACAATTCCACATTTGAACTGACTGCCTCTGTAGGGCACCTACTATCTGCGGATGGCGGGGATGTAGAAGTTGGTTTGTCGACCCGATTCCATTGGTCCAGTGATGGAAGTTCAGAGAATATCGTAGTACATGTGGAAACAATGAGTATTGTTGGTGGTTTCCTGATTGAATGGGATCGTGATCCTGTTTGTGATGGTCAAAACGACCAGGTGTTTGAGGAAGATGGCGGTGGTCGGTTGCTTGATTTCCTGTATACCTGTACAGATGATTTCACATCAAACAACGACCTTTCCGTCACAGTTTCCAGTGCTGACACTTCGATTCTAGATGCAAATTTTGTCAATGGACAGATTCGCCTCCAACCACTTCCCAATGCCCATGGCGACACCACTGCTACAATCACAGTGATGGATGAGCGCCAAAATACGTGGACTGACGAAATATCTGTATTAATCTCAGCAATCGATGATTCACCAGAAATGGATTCCCTCCCACCAACGATTACCTTAGAAATCGATGATCCGATTTCAATACCATTCGCATATTGGGATTCAGACACAGCATCAAACTTGGTCGATATTCAGATTACCCCCGCCTGGGCCGTTTTCTCAGCAGGTGAAATTGTACTCGATCCAAGCAGCATGGGTACATACACAATGATGATTTCAATTTCTGATGAACAAACAGTTGTGAGTCAGAATGTCACTATTATCGTCACCCAGAGGGCTAATGTGTGGGTGCAGAGTATCGGAATACTTGATCGTAACACTGGTGAAAACTCAGTCATCGAAGGAAATGACATCGGAATCGATGTGTTTGTCCGAAATAGTGGAAACAGTATCGCGCAACCCGTGACGATACGCTGTTCAGTAAATGGGCAAACAATTGGAACACCTCAAATCGCAATGATTTCTCCAGGGGGACTTGAAACGGCTTCCTGTGATGAGTGGAATCGCTTGGACATTCAATCAGGCGAGGTGACATTGGAAATTGAGATTGATTGGACGGACGTAGTAGATGAAACAAATGAAGTCGACAACTTATGGTCAACCACGATTACCGTCCAAGATCGAAATCTAGAGTCCAGTGACTCAAGCAATAATGAACAATCAACCCCATTTTTGAAGGAATACAATTCAACCCTCTGGATTACTGTCATTGTGTTAGGTTTGCTCACTTTGATGGTATTCTTGTATGGTCCCAACCAAATTCGTAAGATCGACTAGTGGTTTTCGAGTGTAAAAAACTCCATGTGGGCTGATAATGCATTTTTCTGCCTGAATCATTATACGGGGTAGTCGCTTCTAAGGGCTGTTCCCACAATGATTGGTGCTCCAATCAGGGGGTGGGTACAGGGGTGGTTATACACATGGCGAAACTAAAGATTCGTCTCGAAACAGAGACGTGGGTATTCGAAGAATTTGAACAAGCATGATGCTCAAAGATCAGCAGGGGAATCGTTCTTTTTCCAAGTACGCGGATATGTTTCCGGCGGTAGGAACACTGCATCTGGGTGTGCGATTTCTCCTTCCTTCATTTCTGCGACCATTTCGGAACGCGTATGCATTGTTGCCAAAGCGACCAACTCTTCCTTTAGAGTCACCAATCTGACTTTATCTCCTCGTTCCAAATTATCAGAGATAGACGCGATTCCAGGGCGCATTAAGGGTGCACCATGCGCAATAGCAGCTGCGGCACCATCCTTCACTACAATTTTCGGCAGATCCTGCACAAGTGACTCAATCGGTGTCAAAATTCTGCGTATGGCAACTTCTTCTCCCTTCTCTTGCCAAAGCCAAATGGCATCCTTTAGATCTTGAAGAGTGATAGATTGTGGCTCTTTAAACCGACCTGATTGGGTTCTCCTCAATTCTTTGAGTTCAACAGGGTGTCCAATTAACAAGCCCAAATCACGAGCGAAGGTACGGATGTATGTTCCCGCTTCACAGGTGACTTCAATTGCAGCATCACGGCCATCTACCTCGATGAGTCTAGTTTGTATTTGACGACTCCGAACTTGTATCTTCACGGCTGAAATTTCAGGCGGCACATTGTACACCTGACCCGATAGTTGAGAAACCGCCCGGCCCAAAACCTCCGCATCAAAATTTCTAGATCCCCGAATAACCCCGACATAGGTTTTATCGTGACTGAGAACTTTTTTTGTCAATCTCATTGATCGACCGGCTAGAAGTACCAGAACACCTGTTGCAAAGGGATCCAGTGTCCCACCATGTCCAAGCTTCTCTACGCCGAGTATATCCCTGGCCCAAGCAGAGACTTGGTGACTATTTGGGCCGGCTGGCTTGTCGATTACAACCATCCCCCCCTGGAGTAGTTGCTCAATAGATCTCTCAGAAGGTATGCAGCCATGGGCTGGTGACGTTTTGGCATCAGCATCTAAAATAATCAATTGTATTCCTCCAAATGTTTGAGCACATCGCGCAAGATCTCTTCAGCATTTTTTACATCAGAATCGATGACATGAGTATAGGGGATGTGTGAATTGATATCAAGGCCATAAAATTGCATGTAGCGAGATGCATCAGAATTCATTCTCCCGCGAATTAGATTCAATTGCTCGTCGATTGAGCCACCCTCACGTTCGACAACCCGTTCTGCACGAACTCGTTCGCTGACATCAATCCAAATTCGAGGGCACTGTAAGTTGTTCTTGTAAGCCCACCAACCTGACAACCGACTTTCGACAATCTCAGGACTGTCCGGTGAAAGCATTGTCTCGACGAGAAGTTTGTCGAGGGCTTGATCAACAGAATCATCCTCCTTGCATTTCTCTCCAAATTCCTCTAATGAAAGGCCTTGTTCCTCTGCCATGTCACGAAAAACTTGGCCCCCATTCAGTTTGTTCCAGTTCAGGGTCTGGCACAAACCACTGACAAGTGTACTCGTTCCAGAACCAGGATGTCCACTAATCGTCACCCTAGCAGCCACTTCAACGCCTCCATTCATCAAGGCAAATTTGGCATCGGTTCCGTCCAGTTTTGGTACGAATGACATCTAAGCCCCCACATGATCGACAGGCTACCCCCTCAAGGATGCGGGAAAATGTCGGTGCGCCCGACTTTTCAGCCTCCTTTGCATCTTCCTTTTCTTCAGTTGCCCCACGGTTACGTCTTTGACTGCGTTGCGTTCTTCGGCTGCTCTTTTTGTTTGTTTTCTTTTCCTTAAGAAGGACGAGCAAAGGCTCTTCCAATTTTTCACCAGACGTGACCATTGGATGGCTCCGATAGCGGAATAACTTGATGTGTCGGTCGACAATTCTACCGAGTGGGGCACTCAGTGTGATATAGGCCAATATCCATGCAGGGAATAGCAGAATTCGGCCATTGAATCCCCACTGAGGATTCCATGGTAGGCTCACATAGTCGACTCTAAAACTTTCAACCATGACATACATCCAACTAAAAATACCAATCACGAAAATCATTGTGAACATCATTGGTTTCATCATCGACATCTGCAACTTTGTTGTTTCAGGCATTAGATGCATCTGCATCTTCTGTATTTTCTCCAAACGGACGTGATCACGAGATAGTCTAGCTTCCTGCATCAATTTACGCAATTGTTTGTTCCGATGATTGAGATGTGCTTGCAACATGGGATCCATGAACAAAGATCGGAATACAGTATTGACAATCATAATCGAGGACCCGACAATCAATACTGTTGGCACGAAATAGATATCATAGAAGGGAAGTGCAGGTTCAAGAACACCACCGGCAAGGTTCGCCATCGATAGTCGTAGCCCTTCACTCATGAGGATGAATGACATCCCAATTAAGAGGATAATGGGTGTGAACAATTGGCCGAGAGGCATCTCGGGTTGATCAGGAATATCCTCAGCCATAATACTGCCCCGTTGAGGGCGCGCCATCAACTCTTCGGGTTGAAATAGTGAAAAAATCGAATATGAAGGGAAGTGTTCAACTCTACGAAGAGTATGCGAGGCTATGGGCTCCCCAGAGCAAGCCTTGCGCGATGCGCACGCAGCGGAGGTCGATGGCGACCTGCATTTGGCAGAATCCATACTTCGGGCGGCTAGTAAACAATGGCGCAGAGAACCCGAATTCAAAATGCGACATGGCAAAGTTCTGCGTAGTCTTGGGTATGAGAAGAAAGCGTTGAAGGTTTACCGCTCGGTTCTCAAGGCCCACCCACAACGTGTTGATGCAGCGATAGCCGCGGCTGAAACAGCATCGTCTTTGAATAAAGCACGTTTAGCTGAATCACTTTGGTCACGAGCCCTTTCTGTTGGTGCTCCAACAGATGTTGCAACCGTTGGATTATGTCGAGCGATTTGGATTCGCGGGCGTAAGGAGGAATCTTGGGGACGTGCTTACAGTGCATTCATTCAAGGAGGGAATTCAAGTCGAGTTCTACATGATTTTCTCCGCGAATGTTCACCGATCATCGGTACGCAAGTACCAGAGATTGACATCTTGGAAACGGGCCAATTGGATGACGAATATCAATCACCCACTACACGTAGAGAATTGACTCTTCAACCTGCAACCTTTTCAGCGGACTCAGTTGAATCAATGGCCGGTATACAGGCGAAAGATTTGTCTGCCCCATCCAATGATGCGATTACAGATTTATTGGATCTAGACGAAAGGGAACATCAGATTGACATGAGCGCAATGAGCCAAGGCCCAAGCGTCAAGGCATCTCGTACAGACATTGAAATTCCGGACGACTTATTCGATTTTGACTGATTAGAATGTGTATGAGCAAACGGGGCACATTGTCATACCTGGGGCGACATCAGCATTGCAAATTGGACAGGTAGTCGCTTCTACAACTTCGTCACCTGAGTCGTCAGCAGAACCCCCTGTTAACTTGGCCAAGGCAGCATCCATTTGGTCATCATCCGCTTCATTGTCCTCTTGAGAATCGATTTCATCGTCTGAATCTTCAGTTGCTTCCTCAATTTCATCTTCAGCTTCTTCGTCATCAGCATGATTATCCTCTTCAGCAACCTCTTCATCATCCTCTTCATGGTCATCATCCGATTCTTCGACAGGCTCTTGTTCGGGCTCTACGTGTTCATCATCGTCTGAAGTTTCAACGACCTCTTCTTCATCTTCAGATTCGGCCATTGGAAGTGCTTCCGGGGGTTCATCATCTTCAATTTCAGCACCCACATCAATGCCATGGATTTCTTGGGCATCACTGACCTTGAAACCAGTTTCTGAATCACCTTTGAATTCGTAAGTAACCTCAATTCTCTCACCTCGAGAAACAGTGCCGATGTTCCATGACATCTTCTTGCCATCAGTAGTTGCATCTTCGACCATATCACAATCAACTGTTTTACCCGTGGATGATACAACCTTCCATTCTAGTAACTCAAATGCACCAGGGATTACATCATGGATTACGACATCCTTGAGTGCGGAATCAGCCCGGTTGTTGAACATAATCATGGCTTCATATCGCCCGGCTCCACCAGCAGGGAATACTTCCTTCCCAGAGTCATAGTTGACCTTTCTGTGCGTTACGCGTACTGCAGGGACGACATTGAGTCCCCGTGTCGCTACAGGACCATACCGCTCGGAACTGAAATCGATTCGTGCCGGTCCAGCGACAACATCGTTTGAGGGGCTCGGATCTGGAGCAACCAATGGGTATGTGATGCACATCTTGTGACCTGGAGCCAAACCGATGGGACCCTTGGTACCGATTGTAATCAACATCGTATGCCCTGGCCCATCAGGAGATGTCCGATTCTCCTCAAGTGTAATCCCTTCTTTGAGTTCGATTTTGAATTGGTCTCGGATGAGCTCATTCCCATCGATAGTTGCCTTGACACTTTCCGCATCAGGGGCACTGAAAATTCCAGGGATATCATCAGTGATTCGAAGTAAATTGATGGTGGCCGAACCAGTATTCTCAATATCCATTGTGGCCATCAATTGAGTCTCTCGATAATGTCGAAGTACATCGATCGAATACGATTTTTCAACTTCTGCTTCAAGAACCTCGATGGTGAGTGGTTGCAACGTCACAGTACCTTCAGTCATTCTACTGACTCGTGGCAAGACAGTGTAGAGTAATTCTTGACTGAATGTTGGTTTCTCTGTGGAGTGAACAACCTTGACATCGCTTTCCCATCGTCCATCTGGAAGAACATCATCTTCGACGTCATCGACTTCGAAAAGATGCTCATCTACTCCGGTTTGACTCACGGTTAACTTGGTCAAATCAACCGTAAATGAGGATCTATTTTCAAAGACAGCCTGACAGCGATAATTGTCAGGTCTTTCATCTTCATCGACAACCATGTATGAGAATCCTCGACAGTGTGCATCAACTTCATCGAAGTTCATACCCGAAAGTGTAGCATCTGCTGCGTAAGTTGCAGTCGCATGTCCAGCATCGATTGCACCTACCGACTGTGCAGTAACTGCTGTGGGAATCGAAAGAGTTCGACTTTCACCGGAAGCCAGTCGACCCACAGTCCATGTTACTGTGTCGCCTTGCTTTTCGTATCCATCACCGTCATTGACTTGGATTTCAATCGGGAATGTTCGTGTAACGACAATATCGTTGAGTTGAACAGGGCTCATGTTTTCGACTTCAAGTTCCAAATCAATATCCTGTGCATCTCCACTCCGCTCAAGCGATAGACTTCTTTCTTGGTTCCGTGATGGGTTCGTATCAATTCGCTCTCGAACGCATAACATTCGGGGGCCGTCTACGCTGTAACCCACAGTTTCATCTGCGCCTGCTTCTAGTTCTGAGAAAGGAAGGTCAGATTCAATATCGGAGAAATCAGTGTTGTTTAACAAAACATCAATATCCCACAATCGATCTTTATCACTAGGGTTCTTCAGTGTAAGAATACCCTTTACAGATTGCTTGACCATGTCTCCATCAGCAGTAAGTGTTACGTTTTCTGATTCGCTTAGAGTTCCTACCAATTTGTGCCCAGGAATTGCATCAACATCTACCGCACTTCGAATCTTTCCTCCCGCCATTGAGGATGTGGTAACAGTTGTTACTTGTTCAATTACTTCGCCAGCATCGTCAGATGAACCAAGTAAATCAAAGCTAGGAGGTGAAGGTGGTTCCTCTTCGGCTTGCTCATCAGATGGGGCTGACTGTGTTAGTAAGTCAAGCCCTGGAGGTGCTGGGGGGGCGGCGTCCTCAACGTCGTCATGTTGTTCGGGTGCAGAGGTTAGATCGAGCCCTGGTGGTGCAGGTGGTTCTGGTGGTGCAGGTAGATCGAGCCCTGGTGGTGCAGGTGGTTCAGGCATCTCGATTTCTTCATCATCTGAATCATCTGCCAAAAGCTCAAGGGGGTCGACCAAATCATCGTCCATCATTGGTGGCGCAGGTGGTGCCATCTCAGGTGGTGCAGGTGGTGCTTCAGGAGCTTCGGGTGGCGCAGGTGGTTCCAATCCAGGTGGTGCTGGTGGAGTTGGTGGTATCGGCGGCTCTAACCCTGGTGGTGTCGGGGGCGTAGGCGGTGTTGGTGGTACCAGTCCAGGCGGTGCCGGGGGCGCAGGTGGCGCCTCCGGTGGAGCCAGTGGCAGTCCAGGTGGCATTGGGGGTATGTTTCCATCATCGTTTTCGTCGCTCATTGAAATTCCTCCATCGCAATGCGTGGGATAGCATCACGACGATATTGGAGGCCGTATAACCATTGTTGAACGGCAAATAGCCCGGTCCTAGGACCGCAGGAGTGTCGGAGGGTTGATGAACCACTGTTGATGGCCCCCCATTGTGAGTGTAAGCGATAGCAGCACGCCCCCCGTAATTTTCGTAGTTGGAACCGCTGGTGCCGGTAAGAGCACGCTGGTTACAGCATTCCAGCGTTGGACTCGTTTCCTCGAAGTTGAGTGTCTTACAATTAACCTTGATCCTGGAGCCGAAAGAGTACACTATGACCCTGAGTTTGACGTTAGAGATTTGATTTCACTCCACGAAGTCATGGAGGAATACGATTTGGGCCCCAATGGTGCACAAATTCTAGCAGCGGATCTAGTTGCAGCTCAATCCTATGACATTCAGGACGAATTAGAAGGTCTTTCAGGAGATTTACTCGTCATCGATACGCCCGGGCAAGTCGAATTGTTTGCCTTCCGTGAAGCCAGTTCTCACATGGTCGAAGTACTTGGCCAAGGTCAGGCGGCTCTTGTTTTCCTGTTTGATCCAATGTTGTCGCAATCTGCTTCAGGCTTCGTGTCACAAATGCTACTCTCCAACATTGTCCATTTCAGATTGGGACTTCCTACAGCCAATTTCCTGTCAAAGGCAGATTTGTTACCACCTGAAGACCTTGAACGAGTTCTCGGGTGGGGTGAAGATTTAGATCAACTCGAAGCGGCATTGTTCGAAGAAGCCGGCGGACAAAGAACAGAATTTGCCATCGGTCAACTGAGAATGATGCAAAATGCACAAATTCAACCCGGTCTAATCCCTCTATCAAGTGAGCAAGAAGAGGGACTTGCAGACATCCTATCGTTCGCCCAGAGTATTTTTGGAGGCATGGCAGATACCCGCGATGGTTTTGCTGGCGATATTGATCATGAGCGAAATTGAGGGATACAATGAGTGAGATTCAGCACCTTCTATCAATTGCAGATTTAGGCGACGATTTCCGAAGCATTCTCGAATGGGCAATTCAATACAAACAAGATCCAGAACCCGATTATGATTTCAAACCCCTCGATGAACTTAGCATCGGTTGCATTTACGAAAAACCCAGTACGAGAACCAGAGTCTCATTCGAAGTTGGCATTCACAAATTGGGTGGACAACCCCTCACTCTACTGAAGAATGATATTCAGATGGGGAAATCCGAGACAATCGCCGATACCGGGGCGGTTCTTTCTCGATTCCTAGATGGTATCACTTACCGTTGCTTTGGCCACGATATGGTTTCCACACTTTCTGAGAGTTCAACAGTACCTGTAATCAACGCGCTCTCTGACAAACACCACCCCTGTCAAGCCGCGGCTGATCTGATGACAATCATGGAGCGAAATCCTACATTAGAAGGGGAAAGAGTTGCTTGGGTTGGTGATGGTAACAATGTATTGCACGATTTGATGCTGGCCTGTGCAATGTTGGGTGTAGACTGCACATGGGCTGTTCCCAAGGGTTTCGAACCGGATCAAGACGTTGTTGATATGGCGAATGAAATAGCCGAAAAAACAGGTTCGATGCTGATTGAAACGAACAACCCGGTGGATGCATGTAAGAATGCCACAATCATTTACACAGATGTTTTCATCAGTATGGGTGAGGAACATCTTACTGACAAAATGAATGCTTTCAAGGGATTCCAAGTCAACGAAGAATTGGTTGCTCATGCAACGAGTGATTACGGATTCATGCACTGTCTACCAGCCCATAGAGGGGAAGAAGTCACTGATGGTGTAATCGATAGTGACAATAGTATTGTTTTTGATCAAGCAGAGAATAGAATGTGGGCGCAAATGGCGATTATGACATACCTATGCAACCCTGCTGCATTCCATGCCTATAACGAGTTGTATTAGGCCGAAATTAGAACGGTTGCCAAGAATCCAGCCAGCCCAAGAAGCATGGCCATACGAAGACTCTTTTGTGCCGCGTGGTCTTCACCTCTATAGAGGCGTGGTTTGATGGATACCAGTGTGAACATTGCTGGGGCCTGCAACAATAGAAGTTCCATCGGAAGTAACCCCCTCGCATAAGGTGCAACGAGTGGTATGAGGGCGGCGAGAACCAACAATTGCGCAATCGTTCTCGAACGCTCAGCCCCAATTTGTTTTGGCAAAGTTTCACGATCTTCATCCCCACTTTGATCCTCAATATCCTTTACAATCTCGCGTGCAGCATTGACCAACATTGCAACCAGAGCAACGATCCATACAAGCGGTGTTGAAATTCCATTTACAGCCGCAGCTCCAAATACGATAACGATACCAACGAGTAATGAAACTGCAATGTTGCCTGAGAGACCTTTGTGCTTGAGCATGAATGATGCAGGGACAACCATTTCGTAATGGAACATTAATAGAAATGCGACAAACCAAATCCCGATACTTGGTAGCCACGAAACAAGATGTTCAGAATAGAGAGCTGCAACAGTCATGGCGCCGAGTAGAGCGATGATTGACGATAGGAATGCTGCACGACCAACCGCTTTGGCTTGAATCAGCGTCAATGCACCACTAGGGATTGGCCTTTCTGGATGATTGAGTGCATCAGTTTCGTGATCTTGTACATCATTGAATGCATTCCATGCAGCCATGAAAGTCGCTACACATATCGAATGTAGTAATACGAGTAACAATTCAACTTGCGTGAATTCCGTAGTCACCATCAATGCGCCAACAGCTACTGTGGAGGCTCCAACAAGGACATTACCTCCGCGCACGAGGTGCCACACAGGGTGGGTCATGATACTCGCGTCATGCAGACATCACTTGATGCCTACGCTGTCGCCTTCGTCGGCCCACTACCACCATGATTTCGTCCAGATAGGGCCCACAGGCAGACACTATATCTTGCCCCTCGGAAGAAATCCCTGACACTTCCGACCTTTTCGAATCGTATATCTTTGGCCAAAATATTGCCGACCTGGTTCATCGTCGCTCCCCAACTGAAGCGCTCGTTAAGATGATCGAAAACCTCGACCGTATTCGCTCGTCCACGTTCAGCGAGGAAGATGTGCACTTCTTCTCGGAGTCTCTTTGTTCGACTCAAGCCATCGCCTCCAGACTTCGCTGGTGAAGGTGCTTCCAAGCAGTTGGTTGTGCGAGGGGTCGCCAATTTCCATTCTCTTTGTTACCACTCGCGTGCACGAGGGCTCCATCTTTCGTATTCCGTGGTCTCCGTGTCGCCACAAGGGTGGCAAACGAGACCGATTCTACTTGCTGCATTTTTTCGGTTTGCATGAAGGTTGCCAAAGTGGGGGTGCCTATGAAGAAAAGTAGGTGTGTGTAAATGAATATGAAAGTGCTTTAGCGACGCAGCCCCTCGTTTTTCAAATTCATATTTATCTGAAACTGAAGCATCAGGAGCATATTCACAGCGTTCCGTTGATATACGGGCTATCAATCGCCCGTCATACGCTCGTATGGTGTAGCGGCCCATCATGGTGGACTCTCAATCCATCGACCCGGATTCGAATTCCGGTACGAGCATCTCTCAGCACATTGTGGCAATTTTCATGAGCATGCCCTGTGTCGAGGGGGCATGGACGACTGGCGAAACTTCGACATTGCGAATCCAACCGAGGAACATAGGATGATTCGCGAGATGGTTCGTGACTTCGTAAAGGAAGAGGTTGAACCGCAGGCATTAGAGTATGACCGTGATGAAAAATTCAACCTTGAATTGTTTCGAAAACTTGGTGATTATGGCTTACTAGGAATCACCGTCAGTGAGGATTTTGGAGGGGCCAATATGGATGCTACAGCTGTTGCGATCGTAAATGAAGAACTATCCTATTCCGATCCAGGTTTCTGTCTTGCATATCTCGCACATTCACAATTGACTGTCAACAATCTGGCGTATAATGGCTCAGAAGAGCAGAAGTTGAGGTATCTACCTGGGCTTTGCTCTGGTGAGTTGGTTGGGTGTATGGCAATGTCTGAACCCGACTATGGAACAGATGTACTGGGTATGGCCACCACTGCCACTCTACAGGAAGATGGGAATTGGTGTATCAATGGCCGAAAGATGTGGATTACAAATGGAGTCATCGATGAGGATGGGACTCCTGCAGATATCGTTTGGTTGTACGCACGTACAGGTACAACTGAAAGGGGTCGCCCCGAACTTTCGACATTCATTATCGAAAAGGGCATGCCTGGATACAAATCAGGGCAGAAGATCATTGACAAACTGGGGATGAGAGCATCCAATACAGCTGAGCTCGTTTTTGAAGATTGTATCGTTCCTGCTGCTAATTTGGTTGGCGAACCAGGCAGTTCAATCCATCACATGATGCGTAATCTTGAGATTGAACGTGTCGCTTTAGCGGCTCAAGCAATCGGGATATCAAGACGCTGTCTTGCCGACATGTCGAGATATGCGGGTGAACGTGAGGCATTCGGCAAACCAATCCAACAGTTTGGCCAAATGCAGCGCCATATCGGCGAGTCTTGGGCTGAATATCGTGCAATGCGCGCCTATGTGTATGAAACCTGTCGAGTCATGGATTTGGAAACAGGTGGGCAACGGCTAGACTCTGATGGTGTCAAATTGTTTGCCACCACCGCTGCGAAAAACATTGCAGATCGAGCCATACAGGTAATGGGTGGGTATGGGTATGTTGGCGAATATGTCGTTGAACGACTTTGGAGGGATGCAAAGCTATTGGAAATTGGCGGAGGCACTCTCGAAAGCCATCAGAAAAACATCACCCGTGATTTGGCAAAGAATCCTGATCCCATTGAGGATTAATCATGGAATCCAAGGATGCACTGATTGAGGCGCTTGGCCTCAAGAATGTAGTTCGAGCTGGATGGGTTCGTGCTGGTGTGGTGCAGCCAGAATCGGTTGCAGCTCATTCATGGGGCATGGCCATGTTGGCCACACAACTGTGTCCTGAGCATCTGAATCTTCAACGTGTACTCGAATTGTGTATATTGCACGATGTTGCAGAAGTTATCGTGGGTGACATCACACCACATGATGGTATCACGGCTTCCGAAAAGCACCGTTTGGAAGTAGAAGCAATCCGAACAATGGGAATTGATGCTGAAGAAGTCTTTGTAGAATATGAGCAACAATTGACTGAAGAATCACAGTTTGTTCGTTACTTAGACAAGTTGGATATGGCCCTACAAGCAGAAATTTATGAAGGGCAAGGATTGGACCTGAACGAGTTCAAGAAGGCTGTTGAAAGGTGGTAGTCCCGGGAGGATTCGAACCTCCGTCCCCTGGACCAAAACCAGAGATGATGGACCGCTACACAACGGGACTGCAGTCCGCCGGGGGGGCCCATGATTATTGAACGGTGCGACAGAGCCGCGAGCGAAAGGTCAAGCGGCATGGCCCTCCTCGCGGCGCTATGCGCCGCGGAATTCTATCGATAAGTATGGTGATTCTATTCATTTTGAGCAGTTTTTCACCGCTAATCGATGTGGTTGAAACAAAGTCTTCCACTTCGGGCCAAAGTCAAGCCGTAGAAACAGAAGTTCAGATCCCAATGGAAACTGCATTTTCACCAAACCTTGCTTTTTGGATTGGGCAAGAGGTTGCCAAACCAATGGTTCTGACCCGAGATTTACAGGCCCTGCATCTATGGCAAGTCGAACATAAATTATTGCCACACCAAGCACCCGGTGATTTCCATTCTGTTCAACCATCCAGTGGTATCGTAGAGCATCGACAAATCACAATGCCCGGCAGACTTGTGCCCAAATTGGCTGGAGTTGAGGGTGTTTTCGCAGTGATTGATGCGAGTGCCGGGCCTGAACCGGCAGGTTCTCTTCCGGGTGAACCAACCTCCGTACGCAGTGGCGAAATTCACGGTGCAACGGATGCATGGGCACGGGGTTACAATGGTTCGGGGGTTCGAGTGGCTGTTGCAGATTCGGGAATTGATTTCGCACATCCAGATTTGAATGGCACCCAGGCGATACTCGACGAACCTTCGTCCCCATATGATGGGTGGGGGATAATGCACGACCCCGTCTCACTGCTACGCTGGCAGCGAGATGGTTTGGCTTATCCTGCTGCAGATAATTCATGGTGGGTTGATACATCGAATTCCGATAGTGATTCAGATAACGATTCCGAATTGGATTCACAGGGCTGGGATATTACAGGAATACAGAACTCGATTTCGGGGACTTATCATTATGGTGAGCATTCGGATTCTAATTTAATCCAGAAAGCTGGAGGGGATGTCGCAATATTGGTTGTCGACACAACATTTTCCGGTGTGTATGATGCCATCTATATCGACATTGATCGTGATGGTGAATTTGGAGATGAGACCCCCATCAACAAGTCCAATCCAACATATGGCAGAGATACGGATGCAGACGGCCTGTGGGATCAAAGTGCAGGATTGTTGTGGTGGATTTCAGATGGAATTCATGGAGTGCCATATGGGGATGTTTACGCGGCAAGAAGCGGATATCAAAATCGAATTGCAGGTGCTGGTGAACTCGTATTGTTGATGCTCAATGATGCATCTGAAGGAGGTGGGAATCACGGAACTCTATGTGCATCGGCAGTATCTGCACAAGGCGTCATCGACAATGGTGCCGTAATGGGAATGGCTCCAGGTAGTGAATTGATTTCTGTTGCCAATTTCTATGGCGGTGGATCATACCTTGATTCAATGCGATTCATTTCAGAAGGATATGATGGAAATGGTTCCACTTCACATGATCAGGGACAAATTGGCTCATTCTCATTTGGTTGGTCTAGTGCACATGATGATGGCGCAGATTACTGGTCATTGTATGTTGATTGGTTGACACGCGCCCACTCCCCGCAGACGACGTATTTCGTAGCAGTTGGGAATGGTGGACATGGGTATGGTACCACTGCTTCGCCAGGCGGTGCCCATGGAGTCATCTCAGTCGGTGCATTTTCTTCAAAGGGAAGTACATGGGGTGAATCCGCCTCTTGGTCGAACAGGGGACCAAATTCTGTGAGTCGTCTCGACCCTGATATCGTAGCAGTCGGTTGGTCAGCCACCGGCGATCGGACATTGAATGAAGTCAACAATGCCAACAATGCCTACACCACATGGGGTGGCACCTCATTGGCAACGCCCATCGCTGCTGGTTTGGCAGCAATTGTCTATCAAGCACTGGAGAATAAAACTGGAAGTTGGCCAGATTCACAAAGTTTTCGAGATATTGTAATGTCAACAGCAGATGATCGAGGATATGACCCACTGGTCCAGGGTGCTGGTTGGATGAATGCCAGCCGTGCAATTGCCGCCATTGAAGGCGATACGGGATCGCTCTTGGTAAATCCAGCTTCGTGGATGACGGGTCAAAATGAAGGTGCCCATCGAGATGGTAATCTAAACTATATTTTGCCAGGCCAAAATCAGACCATGCAACTTTCCCTTCTGAATACCGGGGATTCTCCCTTGGATGTGACCTTGACACCGTCCGAACTCGTCCCGCTTGCAGGGCACCACATGATCTGGAATAGCACTGATACTGGTAACAATACAACATGGGATGGGCACCAGAGTCGACCTGATTGGGCATTCCCAATCCACATTGAAGGAGATGCAAATCTATCACTACCCGCCTCTGCAACACTCGTTCGTGCCCGCGCCGTAATGGAAGGTGAGGGTTTCGATGGAAATCAAAATCTACAATCTGAAAACCGCTTACATTTACGAATCTATCTTTGGAACGATGATGATGGTGATGGCAATTGGACCACTGATTCCGACAATGACAGTTATGTCGATGATGGTGAATGGACAGAGTCGAGTGAATTGGCGATGATTACTGAGCACGTGTATGAATCGGGCCAAGTTGAGGCTCGTGTCGGAAACCCACATGATTGGGATGGTGATGGATTGATTGTCGCATTGTGGCGTGAATTTGTAAGAGACCCGAACAAGGATCCACTCCATATTGAATTTGACTGGACCGCATTTGGACCAGCCAACGATTCTTGGATTTCCGCACCGAATAATTTGACTATTTCTCCAAACTCAACCACACAAATCAACGTAACCATTGATGTTCCACCCGATGCCAGGGGAGGTCTCAAACAACATGGTTTGCGAATTCATGCAACCACCAACAATACAACCCGCGATTGGTCTTGGCCCGTCATTACCAATGTTGGTTTCAATGGACCTTTTACAATTACACCTACTCACATTGATGGAAATGTCAGCAATCAGACCCTGTATGATGAAACTTGGTTGCAAGGTGCACAGAGATGGGGCTGGAGAGCGGAATCTGGTGATTGGAAATTCTTGACAATGGATTGGCCAGCATCCCTATCGGGGAACGGTTCCATCCTAGTTGACGTCGATTGGCCAGATAATCCGTTTACAGATGTCGATGTTCATTGGATGAGTGAAGCAGATCATCCGTTCTATCTGGATGATCCAGCCGCATATGGGCCACGAACTGTCGTGATGGAAACCGGTTCGGTTGGGCAGCACCAGGGGAGTGGCAAGTATGCACATTACACCAATGGCGGAGGCAGCCGTGAAATTATCATCGCAGATGATTCACCTGGGACGAAACAAATGCTTCTGCACTCTGCAATGCATGGGGTCAATACGAATGACAATCCATTGAATATCAGCGTTGGTTACATCACTCCGCTTGGCACAGGTTTGTCTACTACCCTAGTCGATTGGACTCAAATGAGTGGAATGTCTAGCCATAGAATTGGTTCAACGGTCGCTTTGGATATCGATTCAATCGAAGCCCATGGATTCACAATGCCCCAATACATGTCTAGTGAACTCGTCTACCAAGATGATCCAGAGGATGTCACATCTTCCTCCTACATTCGCGAGTTTACTGCGAATTCAAACGAATTGATCGAGTTGGAAATCGGGTGTCATCAATCTGGCATTGATCTCGACATGTATCTCTACAGAGACAAAAACAGCAACGGCGTTCTCGATTGGGGGAATGAACAGGTCGGTAGTTCTCAGAATTTCAATTGCGATGAATCAATCGAGTATGGAGGTGGGCAAGCCGACACTTACTGGGCGGTTGTTCACGGGTATGATTTGCGTGCGGCCAATACTACTTTCTGGCTCCGTTGGTCCGAAATCGGAGGCAACGAGTTGGCAATCTCGGACTTTACATCGATGAATTCAACGCAGATTTCTAATAATTACACCAACGGATCAAACGCTCTAGGCGGCCTTGTTCCAGAGAGTGTTATTGAGTTGAATTTGAGCTGGGATCGACCTCAAAGTGCGGGGATTTGGGGAGGCTTCGTTGATCTAACCCTTTCGAGTGGGGGTTTGATTCGTCTCCCTTACAGTTTCACCCTCATCGATCCAGCTCCCGAAGTGTCTTTCTCCTTGCCCAATGGGACTCGCACAAACGAATCAATTGCGATTTCGATGACCGCATTCGATCAAGGTACAGGATTCAATGTAAGTGGTTTGCACTATGATTTGGATAGTCTTGTGGCAGGAACTCTACCATACCAAGCAACATTTGAAACACTTTCAATCGATGGTGTCCATCAAGTTGACAATCTTGAGTTGTGGCAACATTGGAATTCGAATCGGATTTACAGTGATGGGGATCATTTTGCTACAATCAATCAATCCTTGTCACTCGAATCAGAATCTGCAATGAATATTTTCAGTGGAGATGGGCCTGAATGGGCCGTCTCATCAGCAGAAAGCAATTATTCAGGTACGGGATATATGACTTCATCAGCGGATGGGTTTGATGCTGGAAATCAAACCACTGGTTCGAGACTTTCATGGGATGTTGAATTTGATACAAACGGGACATACTGGGTTTGGGTAAGGATGCAACATCATGGGGGAAATTCCAATGCGATTCACATTGGCTTAGACGGGGTATCTCAGACGGTTTCTCAAGGTGGAATCTCCACAAATTCCAACGGCTGGAATTGGGTCAGTAACTACGGAAACCAATCCTTGGGTCTACGCGCTACAATCGAAGTGTCTACACCTGGGCGTCACACCGTTGATGTTTGGGTTAAGGAATCCGGATTGGATTTAGATCGTATTGAATTGACCAAATCACAA
>CATISE010000083.1 GCA_949538655.1 Marine Group II euryarchaeote MED-G33
AAGTATCCTGATAAAGAAGAAATCGAACAAGATATCCAATCCGGGAAATCATTGCAAAAGTGGTATTCCCATTGGTTACACGATCCCGTAAAATCTGCAGAAATCGCAAAAGCACTCGGACTTGTTGTTGGTGGAGCCGGGCATGATTTTGAAGGTTCATGGGGCACCAAAGGTCTCTACGCATACCGTTCAGGCAAGTATAGTGGTCATGCATATTTTGGCACGGGGGGTTCTGACGAAGATCGACTTGAGCCGGAAGATGATGACGACAAGTATCGTCCATGGGACCGCAATGACCCAAAAACTCCAGAGAATATTCGTAAGATCTGGCTCGAGATAGAGCCTAGATTGGCTAGAAGCTACTACTTGGATTCACCAAATGATGACTAACGAACTCCAATGAAAATCACTTCTTGTATTTTTCGTGGATGTTCATATCCCCAAGAATCGAGGTGAATTGTGACTGAATAATTTGTGCCTGTTCCTGATTTTTTGTAGGCCTTTCTTCAGTAGGATTGACAATCGATTGTTCGAGTTTTTCAGCAAAATCCAATTCAAACTCTTCCGCCTGTTTTTCGATCTCAGCAAAGCCTTGGAATCGGTTGTTGATGTCTCCGATGGCGCCCAACATTGGCCCCCCTCCCATCCAGATTAAACCAAATAAGAACGGGAAGATTTTCCACCAGTTTGTATCCCACGGGCCCCATGGTAACAGTGTCCAAGTCATCGGAAGACAATACAGCCACAATGTGGCCCAAATGGCACCGCCTCCCAATCCAAACACGGCCACCCAAGCGACCTCGTCTCGCTTGCTTTTGTCAACGTGGGTGAAACCTTTCGTGGCAAGGGAAAAGCCTCCCCAAATTCCAGGGCTTAAGGCCACAGCAATGATTGAAACGTGCGCTAGAGTGAGCCAAACAACACCTTGACATCCGGCTTCATTCCCCCAAAACCCGCATTGTGTTCCATCGTTCCACATCCATCCGACCAAATCGGAAATCACAAAGTACGAGACAATTGAGAAACTGATAGCCTTGATTTCAGCAGGATGTTTCTGGTAAAGTTCAGCCAAATCAATCTCTGGCTCTTCATCCTCCATGCCTTTCCCAGTTCGATGGATTAGAAGGCACTTGCGCTATTTGGTCTTCGATTATGCATGAGTCTCTTGCAAATATCGTCTCTCTTTTGGATACATCAGCATGACCCAGATAATTCCAGATACGACTTGGAGGATTGCAAAGAGTTGGATTCCTTGACGTAGTGTCACATCGGTGTATTCTAGCATTAGACTTGCCACCAATGTCGAGCAGCCGTTGACGGTGGTCATCAGCAAGAAATCGGTACTGAACATTCTGCCGCGCCACTCATCATCACTACGCTCTTGCAAAAGGACAGTCGAGAGTACCCAGTTGATTGCACTCGCCGCATGTCCAAGGACGACGATTACAGCAATCCAAGGCGTCCATTCTAGGAATCCAATGATGACGTAGGCAACCCCACAGACACTAACCAATGAACCAAGAAGGAATGGCCAAAATTTTCGATCTTTGAACACGTATCTTGCAAAGATGGGCCCCAGGCCCGTCCCCAATCCTCTCGCAGCGAAAAGAATCCCGATACCGGCAGCAAGATCTCCAAACGCAATTTCATCTCCAATGAGGATTAGCATGTACACCAGGCCTCCTCCAAAAACCGCCCACAGTGCCTTTGCAGTGATGATTCGACTCACATGAGGTTTCGATAAGATAATTCTGAATCCATCCGCGATATTTCCTCCTGTATTTGCCCAGACACCTCCGGGTTTTGGCACAAATGGTTCCTGAGGAATTGTCAGCGTACTGTACATCAAAGCGCCCAACAAAAAGCAGACTGCATTGATGATGAACGCTGCTTCAACGCCATAGGCCGATACCACAAATCCACCGAGACTCGCTCCCAAACACAGCGCCGCACTCCAAGTTGCACTGTTCAATGCATTCGCGGTTAACAACTCATTTTCTTCAGTAATATTTGGAATGGAGGCCTGTTCAGCAGGGACGAAAACTGCATGTAGCATCATCAACAGTGACGAGATGAAATAAATCATCCAGGCCTCACTTTTTTCGTCAACCATCAGCAAAGTAAGAACAGCTACGGCCGAGAGAAGGTTTGCCCAAATCATCAACCATTTTCGGCTGAATCGATCGGCCAACATTCCTGTGAAAATTTGAGGAAATGCTAGAGAAAACATGCGGATGACAAATAGTAATCCAATGCCCAATTCCGAACCGGTCAGAGTGTAAATCAATACGAACAGAGCGACGGTGTTGAACCATTCTCCCAACATGGAGATGGCCAATCCTAACCAGAGCCTTCTGAATGTAGAATTCTGCCTCAAGAGCTCGATGAAACCGACCTCTCTCTGCACTTCCATGTCTGACCCCGCCCCTCACCAATGTATGAGTTCTCGCCGTGGGCTCCATGCGAATCGCTATGGATGTCAAGCGACTGGGGGGCTTCATGACGAGTGACCGACTGATTTGGATCGACCTTGAGATGACTGGCTTAGATCCAGAAGAAAATGTGATTATTGAAATTGCTACTATCATAACAGATAGTGATCTGAATATCATCGCTGAAGGACCTAATTTGGCAATTTTCCAGCCCGAGGAAGAGTTGGAAAAAATGGATGAATGGAACGTAACCCACCACACTGCAAACGGTCTCATCGAGGCGGTTCGCGAGAGCGAAGTGAGCAATGCAACAGCCGAAGTCCGCACCTTAGAATTCCTTCGTGAATATTGTGAGGAAGGTCAATCACTTCTATGTGGAAATACGATTGGACAGGACCGTCGTTTCCTTCGAGCACACATGCCAGAATTACAGGAATTCTGTCATTACCGGAGCATCGACGTATCGAGTGTCAAAGAAATCTCAAACCGTTGGTATCCCAAGCAAAAAGGGTTCCACAAGCCAACAGGCCATCGAGCTCTAGATGACATCAAAGGTAGTATTGCAGAACTTGCACACTATCGAGAATCCATCTTCAAGTGAATGCTAAACCGTATGGCCGCCCTTCGTCATCGACGAGTAAAACATTGACACCGACTCCGGTTCGGTGAAATGCGATCAATTCCAAACCATGGATACTGTGCCCTGTCGATGCGCGTCCAATCGTCGTTTTTCTCTGTCGACTTTTCCATGACCCCCAGCCCCGCTTTTCTTTTGGCTCAGGATTCAATGGTCGTCGAACTCCCTCAGCATCCTCAAACCAAGGTAGTGGCCCCTCGGGACTGAATTCAATCCCTAGAATCATATCCACACCTTGTGTATGTTGTGCAGCATCAGCATCAGCCGCTGAAGGGATCGCTACACAATTTGGATGCGTGTGCATCCAATGGGTGAACCTCGCACCACGAGATCCACGATCGCTGGCGAAGAGTTCATCCACCCATTCTTCAGGCACATGATGAACTGAAAACGAGTCGCCACGATTGACCAAATGTGGTTTGCCAATGACAAACTCTTGACCCGCAAACAAATCCTCACGATGGTCCACACCTCGGCAAGCATCGACAATTTTGTCATCGATTGGCATGGATTGGAGTGGATCAAAACCGATGAGAATTTCATCAGGTAGGGATTGAAAAGCCCATTCGAGAATGGTTTCCAAATGACTTACTGGGAGCATTACGAAGGCGGAATATCCATCACGTTTCTCAAGTGATGCATGATTGTAAGACGTCGCCGCCTCGACCAGCCAAGATGCAACCATTGCTATGACTGCCCGCGGCAAGTCTGAATAAGGGTTCCACTCATCGCTTACTTATGGCGAAGAAGCGCGGCTTTGGTCGGTTCCTCGGTGGACTTGCGGGGAGACCCTATGACCAACTCATGAATCGACTCGAGAAAATCTCAGGAGAGTTCTCAGGAGGCGCACTCGCAGATGAGTGTGACAAGTTTGTCAGTACGGTTCGCAAAACCCTCGACAAAGAGCAAATTGACGAGGAAGAACACGATTTACTCATGGAAGAAGTCGAAGAAGTACATCCGGATGGGAAGACCTATCCTCGACTCGGTGATGATTCCGAAGAATTCTATGATGGTGATGATTTGCCTGATGCTCCCGAATTGGATGTTGGCCGCAGTATCGATTTGGATAAGTTGATGCGCTCACGTGATGGTGCTTTCACAGGCTCTTTCGGTCGCGATGAGTACGAAGAATATCGACAGAAAATGGCAGAGGATTTCTTCAAAGAATCGGACGAAGCTATCGCATCAGGCGATCATGAAGACATGCAGTCACAAGATCCTGGCAATCGAGTATTCCACGACGTTGAGGACGAGGCTAGAGATTTGAAACGTCAAATCGCTGCAGAAATGGGAGTCGAAACCGAAGAAGAAAGTGATGATTCCACCAATGTCGATGAAGATGGTACCGAGTGGTGGGAAGATGACGATGGCGTCTGGTGGTATCGTCCTAAAGGCGAGGAAGATTGGTACCAATATGAAGATTGATTTCTAAGAAATCAAATCATACATATCCTGCAAGTCATCAATGGAATTGACTGCACCTTCATGCTGCGCCATGATCAACCCGTCCCCGTTGACGAAGAACAATGTGGGCCGAGCATTGATTCCAAGCTCCTCTGCAACTTCTACACCTTTCATGAATGGATAGGGCAAATCCACGCCCGTATTTGCGCCCTCATCGTCATAGTCATCCGCATCTTCGTGCCATTCTTCCAATGTAATGTCCGTACTAGAATCCGTACTCATCACAATTACAGTTGCATCAGACAAATTGTTGTACAATTTGTGCATCACATTGTGACAGGGCGCATTACACCATTCAGCAGAGAACAAGACAATGTATCCCTGATTCATCATGCTGGACTTAGAGTAGGTTTGACCATCATCTGCGACGGCATCGAATTCAGGCATTTCACCCAAGGATTCGATTTGTTCATCATCATCTCCAATACACCCCGGTAATAACATCATCAAACTGAGTAAAATGGGTATCAATAAACGTCGATTAAAGGCGTTTCGCATGAAATTGGGATGGAAAGAACAGCCATAATGATTGCCTCAATTTACTCCGAATAAGTGGTTGGGAAAATCGCCCCATTCTTGATAACCAATAGGATACTGGAAAAACGGATGACACGCCGAATTGTTCTATTTTTTTCCATAGCAATTCTGCTTATTCCATTGACTCCACTACCTTCGGAATTAGATGTTGAAATGAAATTCTATGGCCCTGAAGATGATGATGATGGCGATGGTGTCATCAATAGTGAGGACGCCTATCCAAACGCAACAGTCGTCTTGGAAAAACTCGATCAAACTCGCTCACGAGGTGCAGAACCATACGAGAATAATCACACCCTTGCAATGGAGCTTGCAGCTCTTCTCTGGTCAGACTCCGATGGAGACGGGTGGGCGGACCAAAGTGGAAACGCGTTATCTGATCACTGTCCAACTTTTGCCGGTGAATCGTTTCGATTGCGACAAGGTTGTGGTGACATCGATGGTGATGGGTTGCCAGATGAAATGGACCCTGATGCAGATGGTGATGGCATCACCAATGATTTGGAATTGGCTGCCAGTACTGCAACCAAACAATTTGACATTTACGACGTAACCGATACACCATCCGATATGGATTACGATGGCATGCCGGATGTTTTGGATTCCGATGATGATAACGATGGTTGGAGTGATGAAGTAGAGGTCGAACGAGGTAGCGATCCATTCGATCGTAAATCAAACCCATTCAATCTTTATTTTGGAGTCTCTACAGGTGTCTTCTATGTGTCAGGTGAAGGATTTACCCAAGACCCAGGTGATGGCTTTGAATTGTCTCTATCATGGCTTCTTTCCGCTCTATCTACAGAATTAATCATCCCCATCGGTTTGATTCCAATTTACCTATTTTTCTGGGCCATGAGGAGGAGAAACTATCGATATTATGATCATCTCATTTCTGAGGCCAAAACGGAAGACGAATTACAAACCATCGAATTAGAGATCAATGAAATGGTTAGAGAACGTAAACTCAGAACTTTCCAAGGTTTGGTTCTCCGCAACGCCATAGAAATCAGGGAAGATGAATTAACTCGAGAACATCTTGATGAGGAAGAGTAACCTACAATCCAACTGCATTGTTGGGATCTTCCCACCAAGGTGGTGCTAGGAACCACCGATCATCGTTAACTGGGCGATCGACCAATGGCAAACCCAATGTTGAGGATTCATCCAGATTCACAGTCAAACCAAACGCAGCGCAGGTTGATGGGAGATAATCTTCCCCGGTTTCAGTCAATTCAATTCGAATCGAGTCACCGGCTTGCAAACGCACATCCAGCGGATTGAATTCCATCAGCATCGTGTAGGTTTGGCCGATTGGAGCAACAGGCTTGGCATCGTACCCGCCATCACGATAGCGTAGATCCATGGTTGCATGACCCAATCTCAAATCATCCGCATCGGAATACATGGTCGCGAAAATTTGTCCACCATTACAACCACGCGGATTCACAGATAGATGCAGGGTTGGCAATCCAGAAATATGGATGTCTTCTGTCAATTCAGGCATGATAAACGTGGCCGAAGATGTAGCACTGACAACTCCACCTTGAGCGGTTGCAGTATCGAGTGTCGCTAGATCCCAAGTCAAATCTTCGGGTGGCCACGTTTCTTCGACATGCCACATTCCATCATGAGTTTGAATTTGGACATGTGCATCGGGTTCTTCACCCAGATCCTTGAGATAATATTCGAACCAATTCCACAACTCAATGGCCCAATCCATTCGAGTCATATTCGGATATGCCTCACCGCCATACCCACTACCCAATTCACCATGTCTATCCGGTTGGTCGACGTAATTGTGTGCCCACTGGCCACTGATTGCACGAGTGTGAATTCCAGCATCACGTAGCATTTGGTAGGCCGGGAATGCGTGATAGGGGTCTACGTTCCAATCTTGAAGTCCCCAAACAATGTAGACACTACCGTTGTAATTTTCAATGACATCTCCGAGATGGTATCTCTCTTCCCAGTAATCAGACCAATCTGCTCCTCCAAACTCTGCGGCGAGTGAAGTAGTAACCGGCATTGCAGGTCCCACAACATCATCACTACAAATTCGTAAATCATCAGTCGTCATATCAGATGTTGCTCCTTGATAGGCCAGATCATATCCCACAGCCCTGAACTCACTACTACCATTTCGATAGAACATTTGTTGGACACCAATACTACCAGAAATTGGTACAATTGTTTTCAGATGTTCAGAAGGATTCTGCGCTGCTTCCCAATTGGTGGTTCCCGCGTATGATTTGCCCATTAGTCCAACATTTCCATTGGACCATTCCTGTTTCCCCAACCAATCGACTGCAGCTTGAATTCCAACCTGTTCCCCAAGTCCTTTGACATCTTGACAATGTGTGGATTTTCCACTTCCAAATGTTGACACTTGAGCCAATGCATAGCCGTGTGGCACAAATTGATCCAAGACCCAAGCACCAACGCCCCCGTCTGGAACTGTGTTGGGGTTGGAGTCGCCATCGGCAACCTCAGTTCCGAAATCGTAGTAGGGATGGATGGTTGCAATGACAGGTACAGTTTGCCCTTCTGGGACATCAGGTAGCCACAAAGCCACATGCATCAATGCCGGTTCTGGATAGCCTGCATCTTGTTCACTTGCCGGTAGGTCTACTTCGACAAAGTACTCACTTGGCCCGGTCCAATTGTAGGTGCCTGCAACGGGTAAACTGCTTCTCGTTCCGGTATAATCGAGGTCCATTTTGTGACGATCTTGGAGTGGTACATTCCACGAACTGGAAGCACTATCATTCTCATTTTGTATAGCTCCTGAACCCCAAACGGATGCGAGGAACATGAATAGAACGACGATGCCAATGGTAGCCCCAAGTGCAATGTTGAGTCGAAGGAACTCACGTCGTTCTTCACCCTCCGCCATGCACCGCCCTAGGGGCGGTGTGTCATGAGGATGACGCTTGGCCGATGGGCTCATTTGTGACCGATAGTACGGTGGGTCGATGGCTGGACCCCGGATTACGATTCTGCTGGCTTTCTTGCTCATCTCAATGCCTCTTGCAGGTGCACAGAATGGGAATACACATTGGACCGACAATGAAATCGATCCTGCCACTTGGGAAGATGGTCCCGAATTGGAAGGGAGTCCAATGGATATACCTCGACCGGGAGACCCTGTTTTGGTCATCGAAGTTACCTACAGACCTGGGCACTTATTTTCAGAAGTTGATGGTGAGATTTACATTGAATTATTTCCCGATTGGGCACCAATAACCGTTGCAAACATGATTCAGCATGTTGAAGTCGGATTGTATGATGGAATTTTCTTTCATCGGGTGATTGATGATTTCGTGACACAAGCAGGCGATCCAACTTGTCAAACAATTGGCATTTATCCGGCCACAAGCCCACAATGTGGCGGCGGTGGTACTGGTGAAACCATTCCAATCGAGTTTAATGATAATCTATCACATGTGGATGGAGCTATCGGCATGGCCCGGGGGCAAGAACTTGATTCAGCAGATTCACAGTGGTATATCGCAGAAACAGAGGCACATGGGCTTGACCAAGAGAACTCATCAGGTGGAGGCTACGCAACCTTCGGAGTCGTTCGCCAAGGCATGAGTCATGTACGGGCGATTGCAATGGTTCCTACAACGGACGACCCATCCGGTTCCACAATCCAAAACCCAGCCTCTTCCGCGGGGCGACCCTTGTATGAAGTTCACATTTCGAGTATGAAAATGATTGGCGTAGTCGCTTCACCACCAGATTCCGGAGATGAGTCTGGAGGATTTGGAACCCTCATTACTGATGTTGGTGGCATTCTTTTCTGGGTCTCGATGTGGCTCTGGTCGTTTGCCCTATTGGGTGGCGTTGTATGGGCCATTCGACAAGATGGTTTACCCTTCTTTAGCGATCAAGAAATGGAGGAAGCGGTGGATGCTTTACTCAATTTAGACCCCTAGTAATACCAGTGTCCAATACAATGCTGGTGCCACCAGAATAAACGAATCAACACGGTCTAGAATACCTCCATGTCCAGGGAGCATTTGTGACCAATCTTTCAATTCTAAATCACGCTTCAATGCTGATAGCATCAGATCACCCATGGTTCCAATGATCGCCATCATGACTGCCAATCCAGCGGTCTCCACAGCGGTCAATGGGTCGAGTAATGGTTGGGCTACATATCCAGCGATAGCCGCCATCATGACGCCTCCAAAAACACCCTCCCAGGTCTTCTTAGGTGACAGGATTGGACGGAATTTGTGTTTGCCAAATATCCGTCCAAAAATGAGGGCAAAGGAATCGGTAATCGAGACATTGACGATCGCAAAAATGCAAGCCCCTACACCGATTGGACCCAAATGCATCAAGAAGATTCCATGGATGAAGAACCAGATGAGAAGAAAGCCGATGAGTGCTCTTCCAACATCACTCGTGACATTTTCAGAACGATCCTGAACAATGGGTACAGCCCAAGTTCCGAACGCCCCTAGGAAGAGGGCGATTCCCAGCAAACCTGCACCCTGAGGTCCTGCCCAGGACAAGGCCTCGATTTCCGAGAGATTTGGATTCATGGCCAGCATGATCAATGCCAGCAAAACCACCATTCCAACCATTTGCATTCCCTTGTCATTTAATTGAATGGCAGTGCAATATTCTCGATGGGCTGCCAAAGCGAAAACTCCGACCAAGAGACCCCAAGTTGCAACACCAAACTCCAGTGATGCGAACAAGAAAAAGAGCAATGGCGTTGCAACCAATGATCGAGTCCACAAGTTTCGAATGGCATCTTGGGATTGGTTCCATCTAAGTATTGCGAATACCAGTAGAAGGCCATACATGAAACCCATGAAACCGAGCACATACGGCGCGGCCAAGGCGACTGCTTCAGTTTCGATTCCAATGTCCATGTGGTTCCGGTGTCGAAGTCGGTTCTTCAACACGACACCGGTAAAGCATGGATGTCAACCACGATATGGCGCTGGTGAGGTGCATACCACTTCACCCGTTCAACATGAACAACCGAGCAAGAAAACCGCCCGTCTTTCTCGAACTTTTGTGCTAAATTTGATGCCCATTTTTCTTCTTCGCCACTCTTTGCCAATCCGTGAACATGCAACATCCCTCCCTCCGATTTGAGAGCTTGAAGTGCAATTTTATACCCCTCTTCTGCAGAGGGTAGGAGGCCAAGGTTGACTCGATCAAATTCAGAGTCCAACTGTAGGTTTCGATTGTCCCCTTCAAGAATTGTGCAACGTCCTGCCAAATTGTTCGCCTTCAGAGACCATTTGAGAGCCCGAATTGCATCTGGATTCCATTCGCATGCGACAACATGTGCCGCACCACGGCCATTCGCTCTCTCCCCACTCGGCCCCCTCGCTCCTTCGCTAAGGAATGGCAATGTGTAGTAACCAATGCCGGCATAGAGGTCGAGTATTTTTTCTCCTTCGTGGTTTTCATTTGCGATTCTTCCACGTTCGGTAACATTGCCCGCACTCCACATGCATTGGGTGAAATTGTATCCAAAGTCAATTCCGTGTTCTCGTCGAACAACCCAATCGTTCTCCCCCAGCAACAATTCTACGCCACTCTTTCGATAATCACCTTCAACCTCACCCATTCGAGCAACACGCTTGACATTGAGTGATTCAGCCACGATTTTCCAAAAACTTTGGTCCGTATTCCAACCTGGTTCAACAAACGCACTTTGTGGTAAAATCACAACATCAGAGAACTTTTCCCATTTGGTGGGGATGTTTCCTGGCAACTTCCCGTTCAGACTCTCAGTGAGCGCTTTTTCCAAGCGCGCATGAGGTGTCATAGTCGGGGCCATGCAGACTCGTTGAGCCACTACCCAATTAAACCACCAGAGCAGGAAGTAGTTCTATGACAGCACATCGGGCCAGGGTGGCATGGTTCATCCTCAGCCTGTTGATACTCTCGGGGGGCGCCCCTACGGTTTCTTCAGATCCTGGTGACGAAGAGGTTGTCAATACCATCTGTCAGACGTGGAATAGTACTTCGGGAATTTGTGATGACTACAATTTTGCTGACGATGAAACAGCATCCATGGAATGGATCGAAGGGCGATACAATATCGCATTGGCCAATTCCACAGTCATGTCCGTAACCCTTGAATGGGCCATTCACGAAATTCGTAGAGATGATCTCATGCTCGAAGATTTGCCACTGGGGAATGGTTCGGATGCATCGATGGATGGTATTCCAGCCGATTATATTCGCAACTACTTGGATTATGTCACCCTTTCAGGTTCGACCGTAAGGAACATGCTTTCTGACTCCGTAACTTCTACTGTATCGAGTTTAATCAACAACGGGTTTGGAACTGCTTCCGGTGTTCAAACCACATATGTGAACCAGATTGCATATGACGATCAAACCGTTGAATGCACAGATGATCGAGATCAAGATAGCGCTGATGAGGTTGCAGGGTTGCCCAATGATGCATACAATCCCCCGATTTGTCTGAGGACTACTCTCGCCATCAGTGTGGATCCATCCGAGCTTGGATTGACTGAAGTTGGAATGGATGTCGAGCGCGCCTATCAGGGACTGCTGACGATGGGTAGCCTTGTTCAAACCAACATGACTCTGGCCGCACTACCCGGTCACGCAGCCTCGTACGAATTCGTCCCACCATCCTATGGTACAATTACAGCAGTTTCAGGTGATGGTAACCTAGTCCCCGCCATTTCAGGTGGCCACACTTACACCTATGCACGATGGAATGTAGACCACAAAGATGCATCTGGTGAAGAATGGCTGAATCAATCTGCTTCGGTCACAATGGCCCGTCGAGAAACAACCACTCGCCCCGTTGCCCTAGATCTCGAAAATGATCGAGGAATCCGTGTCGATGTTGTTGTCGATGCTTCGGATGAACGAGCCACCACCATCGATGTGAGATTGGGGATTCACCATATCGCAATGGATACACTGGACAGTTGGGGTTGGGAATTCGTTGATGAGAATGTCACTGTACCTTGGGTCACATCCGATGGTTTGCGACTGGCTCACCATACCGGTTTGGCCAACCTTTCTGACTTCGCTGACAAAGTTCCAGTCACGGAACTGAATGAATTGATTTCTGAGCATAGTCCGGTTGACATTAACTTTGAACCATTTGAATTCTCATCTACAGATGGATTTGGGGGGCTTGATTTCATGCATCAACCCGGTGTCACCTGCTCCGAACCCTCTCCAAGCAATTGGTGTGTTTTAGGTGAGACCGCAATGAATGGAACCTACCCGATTTATCTCACCACACAATCAAACACATTTGACATGGATTTCGGCTCAATTGTAACCAGTCTAGCAGAGAAATTTGATATTGATTTACTCGGTTTTGATCCATCGATCATCACACAGGATGATCGCGCAGCGATTCTCAACGGAATGGTTGTCAGTCGAGAGATTAGTTCACCGAGTTTGATTGATTGGATTCAGAGGGATATTCCAGCAGCAGATATCCAATTAGAGGTTATTTTGCCTGATTATATTCGATCTACCAACGGGAATCCTGGGACGATTACACTCACGCACACACTTGGTGAACCAGAAAACCATGCGCTCTCGTTTACAGGCGCGCAACCCTACGATTGGAGGCATTCAATTTGTCGAGAATCCAATTGTGGTGAAGACAGCTTAGACCTCATCTGTGGTCCCAATCAACGCACCTGTTTGGGCCTCAATCTCGATGTGGAATTTTCGGATTTAGACGTACATGAATGGAGTCAGTCAATCGATATTCACGTTGCGGGAGAAATGGAATTCCTCCTTTACAGAATCGGGGTCCCGGACAGCTTGAATGATGAAATTCAGAGCATCGATATGGAGGCGGTACCCGCTGATTTGATTCGTCGATTTGTTCATTTGGGGAATCAAATGGATGGTGGTTTGCTCGCCCCACTTGAAGATGGCCTCACAGTTCCTTTTGATGGCGAAGATATTCCATTGGAATTGACAGCAGATGGGTTGAATAATTTCGCTAGTGAAATCGGAATAATCGTCGAACGTCAGGTCAATGATGACATTCAATTTGCGATTGATGAGATCAATAGTGGTGGAGAAGTTTACCTCAAAGATCCAGGTTATATCTCCATCTCAGTTTCGATTGATGGCCTCGAACTATCACCTACAGTCGCTCTTTCTGATCTCCGCCCCATTCGTATTCATGTCGAGGTATCTCAAACCAATATTCACGCTGAATATATCGGTGGCTCTGGTACGAATGAGGAATTGGTATCCGAGAGCATGAATCTCTGGACCAACTCTCTATTGGGGGCCAATGACGGTGGAAGTGGCTTCGAAGTACCCCCTGGTGAAGACATCGTCATCGATGTTCCAACACCTTTCTTCGACATCGAAGATGAGGTGATTTCTCCATCGGTCAGACTTCGATTAACCCTGCCTTGGGGCATCAGTTTTTCCAACTTCAAATCTGAGCTGGGTCGCGGTGAAATCTCAGACAATGATGGGTCTCAAATGCTGACTTATTACGTTCCAATCTGTACTGAAGATATTGTTGAGGCCTGCGAGGATACATCGGACACGATGAGTTTCCGAGTGATCATCGGAATTGACTATATTCTCGCGCAGTTGGCTGTTTACATTGGAATATTACTGGCCTTATTGGTTGGTTTAATCATGCTCATTCGACGACGTAGACGCCGCAAACGGGAACGCAAGAAGGCCAAGGAAGAATCAGAGGTCGTCGGTCAAAGGTTGTCAGATCTCAGAGTAGTTGAGGACACCTCATACGGGAGTGATGGTTTACCTGACATGGGAGAGTTTGCAGGACTGGATAAAAAAGGAAACATTCCGAGTGAATCCTGGGAAGACGATTTCGATTTCTAACGGTTAGTGAATTTCACGCCAAATTCGTTCAGCGAGTGCACGACCAATCCCTTCGACTGCGGCCAAATCTTCTTGGCTGGCATGATTGATTCCTTTCCGTCCTCCGAAATGCCGCAGAAGTGCCTGTAGACGTTTTGCACCGAGTCCATCGACCGCTTCGAGAGGGTCGGCCAAACCCTTCCGCCCGCGTCGCTTGCGGTGGAAATTGTTGACAAAACGATGCGCTTCATCACGTGCGAAAACAAGGACCCGCCCACGACGATCTAGGACGATATCCTCACGATCCATCCGATGAATGGTTTCCTCTCGCTTTGCCAGGGATGCCAAAGGAATCTGTTCTACTAAATTCAATTCAAGGAGCAGATTGTGAATTTCATTGAGATGAACCAACCCCCCATCGATGAGCAAAAGGTCTGGCCATTCCTCTTGTCGTTTAACCCATCTTTCAACCACGTGTCGCATCATTCGCACATCATCCATGGAAGAATCCTTCACCGTGTAGGTTCGATACGATTTCTTGTCCGGCCGGCCATTTCGCAGACAGACACTGGCCCCCACACGCTCCTCTCCCTGCAATTGTGCCATATCGAAGCAGACAATGTGATTCAATGTGTCAACTCCGAGGACTTGTGCTCCATCGGTGGCTGCTCTTTGCTCTAGGCTGCCGCTTTCCTTGAGTTGATTCCGCATCAGTTGCGCTTCGGCATTGGCATCAGCCATCCGACGTAATTTGGTCAATTCTCCTCGTTGCGGATTCCGCACCTCGACTTTTGCTCCTCGACGTTCTGTCAACCAAGATTCCATCCATTCTCCAATCGGAGAAGGCACGAGAATGGTCTTGGGTGGTTTGCGTCGATCATAGTGTTCGGAAAGAACACGACAAACCGATTCTGTGACATCACCACGATGCATCAATGGGTACTGTGATTGACCGACAATCATCCCCTTTTCTGCGGACAGCAAAACAATGGTTGCCAAGTCACCCTGGTTTGCAAAACCAACCGCATCACACTCTTGATAGAATCGTGAGTGAATGACTTGCTGCGCGAGTGTTTGCTGTACCGCAGCGATCAAATCACGACTTCTAGCCGCAGCTTCATATTGCAGATTGTTGCTATACGTATCCATCTCTTGTTGGAGGTTTTTGATGAGCAACAGTGCATCCCCATCAAGAACACTCTCAACCGCCTTGATTCGTTGTGCATAATCGTCCGTTTCAGCAGATTCAATGTAACCAAAGGGGAGGTTGTCACGATTGTCTCGAATTCCAAAAAAACGCCTGAGCAACTTGATGACTTGCTTGGCTGCCTTTGCATCCGAAAAAGGACCCCATCGCTTTGCATCCTTGGGTGGGTTGCGGGTGTAGAGGATTCGAGGGTTCTCATGTGTACTCAGAGCGATGAACGGATAGGACTTGTCGTCTTTCAGCAATGAATTGTAGCGAGGTTTGTGTTCACGAATGAGTTGTCGTTCAAGGATAAGCGCCTCATTGGGAGTACCGGTGACGATACAGTCGACACGGTCTGCTTTGCTGACGAGTGTCGGAATCATCGAACGATCTGGATTCTTGGCGAAGTAAGAACGAACCCTGTCCTGTAGGCTTGTGGCCTTGCCCACATACAGGACCCGCCCAGCGTCTGTTCTGAACAGGTAGACACCTGGTTGGGGCGGAAGGTGCAGTGTCTTCGGGTCAACGGGCAATGTTCAACCTCAGTCTGTCGCATCCGCCATGGTGAATCAACCCTCTGCCCAAGACAGGTGAAGTGTCATGTGCAAAGGGGACCCCCGCTGTTTCATGCTGCCCGAGTCACAGGCGCGTATCTTGCGCCTTCTCGCGAGGTATCCAGATGAACTGGTCGAGGCTTGGGATGTGCCGCGGGAACTCTCTCTACCGGGTTTGTCAGAGTCGCTTGGATTGGTTCGCAGTGCGCTACATGAACCATTGAAGGCCCTCGAAGAGGAAGGTCTCGTCCAAACCCGCACAGCACATGTAATCGGAGGAGGTTCTCGCAAGCGAACCGTCATCCATCTGACATCCAAAGGTCGTCAACAAGCGTCGGCATTGGTCACAACGGCTGGCCATTCAATGGAGATTGAGTCAACAGACGGTTTGCATGGTAGAGAATCTGAACTCAAGCAGATTGAATCCGCGCTCGCAGAGGGATCGGTTGTTCTGACAGGAATGCCAGGGATTGGCAAGACCGCCTTGCTACAGACACTACCTTCGCGTTACGTGGCAATGGATGCCTCAATGGACGCCAAGATGTTGGTCGAAGCATGGCTTGAGATCGATGATGCTCCCATCGATTTAGATGCCCAGATTGAATTGGTTTCCGAATCGTCTGAAACACTTGTTGTCGATGAGGTACAAGACGTCCACTCGCGGCATCAGCAGGCGGTATATGCGCTTCTCAATGGTTTGATTCAATCCAAGGTAAAGGTCGCGATTGGGATGCGTGCACCATGTCCATTTGACAATCCCATTACACTCACAGGAATCGATGCTGAAGCAGGTCACAAGTTGCTTGGAGACGGTGTCGATTCAGAGATGGCTGCAGATGTTTGTGAAGCACTCGACGGTCCCCCCCTCGCACTTCATCTGTGGTCGCCTTCCGATGACCTTCCAGAAGCCAGTGACGCGGTCCAATCCTTCG
>CATISE010000084.1 GCA_949538655.1 Marine Group II euryarchaeote MED-G33
GCATTTCAAGGAATCCAGACTGAGGATCTTTGACTACGATTTCCACCTTTGTCACCGTACCATCATTGTCACGAGCAACACCACTGAGAAGGGTGTCTTCGCTGGCTGTGATTGTCTGCAGATCGAATGGTGTCAACAGTTGGATGAAAGGTAGCGCGTTGTCATTGTCAATCTCAAGTGTCATTTCAACTGGTGAACATTCATCTGGACTGTTTGTGCAGAAGGCTGAGTCACTAGCCCAGACCTTGACCGAATAGGTTCCAGATGGAAGGTGGCCAACTGTCCAATCGGCTGACCAAGCCGTTCCACCAGGCTTGTCAAACAAATTGTAGTAATTGTTGGGTCCATCGACCTCAAACCAAATTCGCTGAATGTCACTGCCGAAAATTCCACTGTAGGCATCCGAGGCCCTACCTGTGAAATGTATGATTCCATCATCGATTGTTGTTCCGGATGCCGGGCCGTCAACCCAAATTGTTGGAGGTTCGGTATTCAATTTGATTGTACGAGTGATGATTTGTGACTCGGTTACACCATCATATGCTCGGAATTCGAAGGTGTAGTCTCCTTCAGGTTGATCACTCATATCGAATTCAAAATACCAATGACTGAAGGGGTGGTTGTTGTAAGTCACCTCACCATCAGAACCGCTATCATCAACTGCAAGACGCATGTCAATCCAATCGCTGGTGAATGGGTCCTTGACCTGGACCTGATCAACGGCACCTTGCTGATCCCAGCGTGCGAGTTCGTCCGAGGCGTAGATACCGGCCCATTGACCATCGTGAGCGGTTCCTGTGAAATTCACTGAACGCTTGAATGAATGTCCGTCATTCTGACTGACACTCAAACTTGGCTCGAGATTCTCCAATGAGACAATTTCAGTCAAAACACCAGTTTGACTTGTCATGATAAGGCTGTATTTCTTGTATCCTTTACCGAACTTGTATGCGGATACGTAGTATAGGGACATCTCACGACTGCTAGAACCTGCTTGACAATCAGGGTCGTCAGAATCGTAAATCAAATCCCCATCGTTATCAATACCATCGCTACAAGAATTCTCGCCTTCATCATCTGCATAGCGGTCGGGGTTGATACCACCAGGGCCACCACCAGTCATGTCGAGATGGAAATCACTCGCCAGAGAGACCTCTGGAGTCCAGCCTTGGCTGTCTGTAGTCAAACTGTACAAATCTTCGCCATGACTATCTTCAATCAAAACGGTTGCGCCACCCACACGAATACCTTCGACAATGGTGCGGAATTTGACAATCTCTGCCTTGCGGATTTGCACGGCCCACTTGATTGGTGAGGTGTCAATGTAAATATTCGAAGTATCCAAACCGGTTAGGTTAGAATATGTGAAGACGGTCGAATTGTTGGTCATTTCCAAGGCCAATGGGAAGTGTTGTGGTGGCCAAACACTGCAGGTTGGAACCAAGACTTGAGTTTCCCAGTTGGTCCAAGCTGCGGCTTCAACATCTGGCCAGTCGAGTGTGACCGGATTGGTTGTGTTCGCTGCCGGATTGGGAATGGGGATATTTTCCGACTGAACTGTTACACTGCTCTTTGTCACGTTGTAAGTCTGGCCGACCCCCGTCCAAGTATTTCCGGAGAAGAAAGCGAGTGTTCCAAATTGCGGATCACCAGCATAACCGGTGTTGTGATGCTTGATGTTCGCACCTGTTCCCGTTGCATTGATGACATTGTTTCGGACATCTAGAATGGCTCCAACAGCGCGAATCCCATCACCATCTCCACCGATACTGATGTCATTGTTATGCAAGGTGACTGACGAACGGAAGGCATGAACTGCAGGGCAGGGGAAATCTCCACCCCAGGATTTCTGACCAGTACACTCCCCACCATTGCTATCGATTATCGAATTCGCAACATACATCCGGTTTTCAGATGGTGAAGGGACAGTCCAGCCGCTATCACCGAAGTGATATTCACCTGCAATCAGGGGTTCCTTTGCAGTATCTTGAATGGTTACATTCTCGACTCTAACATCACTCTCACCGATTGACCAAACACCGTTCCAACCACCAATCGGACCAATCGATCCACCTGTGACGTTGACTTTACTCTTTGAAATTTGAATTCCAGAACTATCGCTTGCACCCTCGATAACATTGTTGTTGAAATCTACCCAAGCCAAGTTGTAGGCAGTGAATGGACTTCGTTCTTCAGTTGTGACCTTGTTATCGGCCACAGTCAATTTGTAAGCCACATTCTGTGTATCCTTCTTGTTGTTGACGTCAATACCGTTGCATGTGGTAGAGAGGGTAGAGGATTTGACCAAGCCGGCAGAATCATCCATTCGGAAACCATAGTCTCCAGATGCCATCACAGAGTAGGAAATGTTGACAAAGGACTCCTCTGCCCAAATTCCATATCGTCCACCATCATTCTGGCCACAACCCTTGTCGGTACCTGTAAACACTGCAGAATGAATGGATAGTGGTTGGAGTGAACTGCCTGCACCGTAGGCCTGAATCGCCGAACCGAGAATATCGGTGGCATCATCACCAACGGTGAATTCACCGCCAACAATATTTGGTCGAGCCAAGTCAAGGATGAGGAGGCTTGTAGTATTGATTCCCGAAAACTTCAATCCAGTAAATGTGGGACTGGCTCCTTCGGCAACCAATGCCCCATATTTGACATCAGATACCGCAGAAACCCAACGAGGCAACCCATACGCGTTGGTGATTGAAACATGGTTCAACTTGGTTGCACCAATGTCAACCGTACTACGAAGAAGAATTCCTTCGTTACAGGAAGGGTCTGGGTTGTAGTGATTGTTGTTGTAAATCCCATAACAACTACCAATCGCAGATGCATTGGATGGTTCCTGCCAATTGAATGTAATTCGAGAACTATTGCTAGCCATACCGTTTGCTCCACAGGCAACATCGCCTGCACACAATCCACCACGAACATCAATCATTGTCCCATTGGGAATCGTGATTGTAGTCCCAGGTTGAACGATGAGATTCGCACCTGTAGCGACAATGACATCACCAGTCAGTGTATGCGAACCAGACCAAACCTCCGTTCCTGTGATCGTTCCGTTCGATGTTTCGTTTGCTGCGATGGCAGTTGGCATTAGGCCGACGAGGCCAATCATGACGCTGGTGAGCATCAAGAATGACAATAACAAGCTCTTGTTTCGATGTGTCTCTTCCATGGGTATCACTCCAAGTTGCAAGTCTGCGAGTATTGCAAGGGCTATAACAGCCACGTTGCCGCGGCAGCCCGTTTTCGGGCCGATAAATATCAAAATAATACGATAGTATCACTATTTGGTATCATAAATCAGATTAAATATCAATATTTTGGGCGATAGCATCTGCTACAGACCGCTCCCAAGCCAGTGCATCTAGCGTCCCGTACCCCCACCTTGGATGATGGCCGTCGCCTTGAAGCGGGTTCGGTTGGCATGAGTCAGCAAGTGCTTGTTTCACCAACATTATGCCATCACGCGTTGAATTTCCATCAGGAAGTGCATTCCCGTGACGCTCGAGAATCAAAGCCAGAGCACCCGTGACGAAAACCGTAGAATCACTGGTACCTGTACTGGCAGAATATGGAATCGCCATACTCGGATCTGACGTGGAAATGATGCCGACGCCGGGAGCGGTGACTTCCGGCTTCTGATTGGGCTCGGTTCTAACCTCACCGTCCGCACCTTCGGTTTCCGCTCCAGTGGCTGTTCTTTCCCAGAGTGTCCCATCACGTTTCACAGCACCAACAGCAATTACTCCGTCAACATTTGCGGGTACAGATACATCGGTTACACCGGTACCAGCCCCGCCAGAATTTCCTGCAGCAGCGACAACGAATACGCCATGATCTAGTGCATCTGAGACTGCATCTGCTGTCCTAGAACCAAGTGGGTTTTCTGGATCAGGATCACCACCCAGTGAAAGAGAGATGATATCGACATCCATATCGTTCCAACACCATTCAATCGCATCAGAAACTGTCGTTTCAGATTGAGTAGAGCCGGAAGAGTCCAGTGCGGCTGCAACAACAAGTCCAACATTTGGAGCTGCGCCCTGATATCCGCCATCGGCCACGAGAATGCCAGCCATCATGGTGCCATGTAGATCCTCGCCTCGATCTTGTATGGTCTGATGATCACCACCGACGAAGTCTCTGTATCGCACGAGATTTGCATCTGCAAGATCTGGATGCGTCATTTCAATTCCAGTATCCACGATGCAGACAAGTATCCCATTGCCGGACAAACCCAGATCATCTTGCAATGCGTAGATATTGGTATCTTCATATGCCCAATTGGAATTGGGAGTTAATGCACCAACAAAATACGAGGATATTGCTGGATATGAAACCAGTAGTGCTGATATGAGGCAAAGGGATACCAAAATCCCCCAAGGGCGGGGATTGGTCCGACGGAGCTGCTCATTGGTGGCTACCCTCCAGGCTTCGGCCTCTTCCCGTGTGGCCCCATATGCTTCAGGTGGATAGCCTGGAGCATCGGGGTCAATCGCCGTCAGCATTCGCGGATCCTCCGGCTCAGGGAGGTATTCGAGATGACGATGTGGCCCTCTAGACATGATATTCGCCCCATAGGGGCGACCGAGGGTTCATGGCACCTTCGCCAATCAGTGTATGGCTAACGCTGGTTACAATCGCGGGGTTTCGTGACTTGCGGTCTTCTGATTCAAATCAGAATGCCTGTGATCCACGTCGACCGCTGAACTTCCAGAACAAGCCAATCAAACCTGCAATGATTAGAGCAACAACAAGTCCAAGCCAATTGTTTGCCTCAGTAGATACCTCTGGCTGATATTGGATTGACTTCATCTCCTCAACGGGTTGTGGGTTACCCAACTCAAGTCCTGTTGTATTGATTCGAACTGTGTAATCGATTGAACCGATCTTATCCACTGCAGCGATGTCAATGGTGAACATTGTGTTTTGTTTCATTGGAACATCCAATGTTGCCGAGCCGACGATGACATCATTGTCATCTAAAATTTCGACTTGGACATCACGTGCATCGACGTCACCATCGTTGTATACTTCCAGGTAGAACTGGTTGGTTTGACCCATAGGTGCAAATCCACCTTGTGAAAGGCCCAGAATACCCATCGACTTGTCATCGACGTCCACAATCTCAAGGATTGGGAGGGCAGTCTTGAGATTCAGTGTAACAACCAACGGATCTGTTGTATTATCTTCACTTTGAATCGTGACGGTTACCGGGAATGGTTCTACATCATCGACCCACAATTCAGACACGTGAATAGAGACAGAATATGCCTGTGTTGTTCGAGGGCCAACGGTTAGTGAAGAAGGTCCAGTAACACTCCACAATGGTGGAGTCGCTAGAGCCTCAGGCAAATCTGATATCGAGATGCTGTAAGTATCATCTCCATTTCCAGTGTTCTCAAACACGAATGTGTATGTTTCATCATTTCCGGGTTGAATCCCAATGACATCGACAATTTCGCTTGCGAGTTCAGCACCATGTGTTTGTGGAATGAACAACTTGAGTTCGTATTCACTGAAGGACCCATCAGGCATGTTCTTCACCTTGACAAGCATTGAATGCCCATCTGCATATGATTCAGCAACACTCTCGTTTGCAGGTGTTACACGAAGTCGAATGTCATCAGTTTCTGTGACGTTCAGGCCCATTTCGTAGGCACGAGATATGGACCAGCAATTGGTATTGGCATCATCCCAAACACCATTGGAGTTCGCATCAACGAAGATTTCACCGAAATCATAAACATTATTGTAAGCTTGAGTTTCATTTGAATCGGTGAATTCTTCAGCATTTACGCACAATTCATCAGAAGGCGTATTGGTCGGCGTACCATCTCCATCCCAGACCTCGACCGTCCAGAATGCTGCATCGCCACCATTCATTTCAACTGTGAGGACGTAGTCATCATCAGCCATGTTTCCTTCATAATGGACTTGCATGTTGATGTAACCGACCGTATATTCACCATCTTCATCTTCTGCATCGTTATTCATGATGGTGAAGTGATCACCATCCTCTTCGGATTGCTGAATGGATGTGTGATTGTCACCAACAGTGAACGATACGGAGTGATCTTCTGCACGGTTGAACACAACGAGTTGTTCAGGTGATTCAACACCACCGCCGACTACTTCTGCGTTCTTCCCACC
>CATISE010000085.1 GCA_949538655.1 Marine Group II euryarchaeote MED-G33
CACCCGAGGACCATGACAACGATGGTATCGATGACGCGGAAGATAATGACGACGATGGCGATGGAATTGACGACCAAGAGGAAGTCAATGACGGCGACCCAAACACCGACATTTACGACCACGACAACGATGGACTCGCTGACAACATGGACCTGGACATTGACAACGATGGTATCGACAATGCAGATGACGTTTATGAAAACGGTTCATCCGCTGCTCGCGATCACGACAACGATGGACTCGATGACGGAATCGACCCCGATGACGACAACGACAACATCCTTGACGTAGACGAGCTAGATGGTGCCACCGGCCAATGGCGATATGACCACGACAACGACGGCATGAGTGACGTTATCGACACCGATGACGACAACGACGGCCTGACCGACTGGTTTGAAACCAATGATGGCAACGATGACACCGGTCAGTTCGATCACGACAATGACGGAATTGAGGATGTTACCGACGACGATGACGACGGTGACGGTATCCTCGACGAACTCGAGCAGTGATTGACACGGTATAATCGGTCAAGCAATGACCCACAGTCGGATTGACTTGTGGTGACAGGCACCCCCGCGTCCGCTGGGCGCGGGGGGCCGCCAACTTCTTCTGAACACATTTTTCTTGGAATTGATACCCATAGGGTATCGTGATACGGAAGTGCACGTTCCGGGCGAGTCGTTGATATAGCGGTCGCGAGTGCCGAGGTGCTTCACTTGGGTGATAACATGACAGAACTCGACACATATCTAGGAAATGTAGGCGTTTACAAGAAGACAACTTGGTCACTAATGATGGTGGCTTTGATGATCTTCTCAACAACACTCGCCATGGTAGAAATTGATGCGAATGGTGAATTCCAGCACAGCTGGTCTGAATCGATTCAACGCACATCAGTACAAACGGAGGATCAAGCCGATCAGCCCTTCAGAGACCGAGAAGACTACAACAGTCAGCCAACACCTTGGAGCCACCCAGCTCTTCTTGACCCACAATATCCTGATTTGGGTGTCATGTATGGTAAGGTGCACGATTTGAGCCTACTCGATTTGCGAGCATCGGGTTGGACCCTCCACCTCGAAGAGAGAATCGGCGACGACCACGATAACGATGGTATTGATGATTTGAATGACTTGGATGACGACAATGATGGCATCTATGATTTGATTGAGCGTTTCGATGGATGCTATGGCACTGGCCCATTGGACCATGACAACGACGGTATCTCTGATGAGGACGATTGGGATGATGATAACGACGGAATTCTCGAAGGACCGTTGGATATGACACAGGGTGCAGACCCACTCAACGTATCCACAGACCGCTACGTGCTTCCAGGCACAATCCATCCTTGGACTGGCGATATCATTCCAATTGGATACCAAGCAGATCAGAATCCATGGGATCACGATAACGATGCAGTGCCAGATGAAGATTATGATGGCTCAGGCTCAGGTTCCTATGACGAAGATGACGACAACGATGGTCGAATCGACCAATTCGTATGGCCCTGTGATTTTGATGGAGACGGTGCACAGGACTATCTCGATAACGACGATGACAACGATGGCGTCATCGACCGCTTAGATGCCCACCCCTATGATGCATCAAACACAACCCAGACGGGTTACACCTCCTCCACTTGGACCTTCCAAAATGGGGCTCAGAATTATGGATCATACAGCCACGGTGTGGACTTTGTTGAAATGGAATCTTTGTATCACCCAGGAAATGAAACATTCACCACAATCGTAGATGGTGATTTCGATGGCGATGGGATCCCCAATTTCCTCGATCCAGATGACGACAACGATGGCACGCCAGATAGTGCCGATACTGATGATGATAACGACGGCATCCTCGACATGTCAGATCCAGACGATGATAACGATGGAATCTTAGACACATGCACAAATCTCGATTACAACAACGATGGCTTGAACGATTTCACAGCCACTGACACTTCACCATACGAAATACCGGGTGCTGATGGAAACTCAGACGGTATCATCGACTGTGAAATGGACTACGACCGAGATTTGGATGATGACCGGTGGAGAGCCCTTGATCAGAACTACAACGGTGTTTGGGATTGGCTCGATATCGATATGGGTGGTAATCCAAATCCCGACAATCTCCTCAATGAACCCGGTTGGAACGTCTCAGACATCGAGAATGATATCGACAATGACAACGAACCAAACGAGATTGACCGATACCCGACCACACCCGTATCTGAATACAACACTTGGAATTGTTTGACTGTAAACCCAGATCCACGATGTGACACTCAACGTGCATCCTACGCTGGATTCAACGATTGGGATGGAGATGGTGTCAACAACTGGGTCGATGTTGATGACGACGGTGACGGTATTCTAGACTGGCTAGATATCGATCCAGATTGTGATTTTGACAATGATAACGACATCCACCAAATCAATGGTAGCAAGTTCCGTGACGATGGGCCAAACGACCTCGACTCCGATGTCGATGGTGATGGCCTCGAAAACAATGTTGACTGGGATGATGACAACGATGGAATCAACGACTTGTATGATCCCGATGACGGGAACTGCGGTATTGTCGATACAGATAGTAACGACCAGTTCTATCGCACATACTACCCACTTGGCGATGGTGATGCAATCGATGGAAGCAACGATGAACAAGCATACACCGACGGTTTGTCAGAACACTGGAACATGTCTTTCCTCGTGAATCCATTCACCGCATCTCAGGGTGTCTTGCTTGATTACAACGGCTACGACCCCTCAACCACACCAACTCCAACAAGTGGAAACGCACCGGAATTCTACTGGTACTTGCTCTCTCGCTGGTCACCATGGAATGGTGGCAACGATGTCGATATTGATGCCGATGGAGACAGTCTACAGAATGGACTTGACGTTGATCAAGACGGCGATGGTATGCCAGATTGGTGGGATCAAGACGAAGGAAATGATGGTCAATTAGACATCAACGATTTCAAGATGGGTGGTACATTTACCAACAACAATGAATGTGGGTGGACCCGTGAAAATGGTTACACCTGTGGTTATGCGTATGCTGCTTTGTACCGACTGCCACTGGAGGGAGGATTCAACAATGGTCAACTTAGTGTACCGTTTTCCATTCGCCCGGATCCAAACTTCACTCAGGGAACGTTCACACCCCCAAGCTCCTCAACATCCAACTTTGGTTGTACTTCCACATCGTGCTACCACATCCCGTTCAACGGAGCAACGGTCTCAGCGTTCAATTACTCAGAAGTTGCACACAACCGTGACCTGTTCCTCACATGGATTGGATTGGGCACAGGTTTGTGGAACTGGAATGCTGACATCAATGGTAACGACTTCCCGGATGAAAATCTTGCAGACCTATTCCCTGATGACACAGACCCCGACGATGATTGCGGCAGTGTCGTAGTTGTCGATGGACAAGGTAACCAATATGCTCCAACATGTCAATTCAATGATACTGCTGATTTAGACGATGATCTTGATGGATTGTTTGATTTATACGACGTTGATGATGACAATGACGGAATTTGGGATTATTTGGAAGTTGATTCAGATAGCGATTGGGACGACGATGCCAATACGAACCCACCAGGTAATTTCTTCACCGGATTCAATTGTGAAGACAATGACGATGATGGAACAGATTCGGACCCAGATGGCGATGGATTCTATCAAGCAGTTTGGGATCAAGGAGTCCAGGGTCAAGGACTACTATTCCCAGAATTCTATGATGTCGATAACGACAATGACGGTGTCCCAGATGGTGAAGATTGGGATGACGACAATGATGGAACATCTGACGTTGACCAAGAGTTGCAGTGTTTCTGGGGCGAAGAACAATCGCCATGGGATCACGACAATGATGGTATCTTGAATTGGGCTGACGACGATTGGGATGGTGACGGTAGAAGCAATTCACAAGAAGGCTCAGGATCAAACCCACTCGTTGCACCATGGGACCACGATAACGATGGTGTCCGAGATGATTTGGATGAAGATGACGATGCAGACGGTATGCATGACATCGACGAAATCATGCTTTGGCCGACACGATTTGATCGCAATTCAACCAACCCTTGGGACCACGATGACTTTGGTAATGGTGAGGGAATAGCCAATCCATCCAATCCATACACTGGCCCAGACGTTGTTGATCTCGATGATGACAATGACAGTCGAGAGGATGGAAACTTCGACATCCTCGAAGAAGGATTCAACAGTGACCCTTGCTACAATGGTAACCTTTCAAGTGACTGGGATCATGATAACGATTGCATTCCCGATGAAGATGATAAATTGGCCACACGTGTTGAGTTGGGTGTCTATGACGGTCAGAATTATATCGTTCCAGATACCTTGTATTTGGATGCACAATTCCCAGTGATTTTCTCGGGGACTGTATTCGCGCTGAACCTATCCTCGTCCACGTGGGACCCCGCAGGCTTCCTGCCTGTTCAGGTCCATGTTGCATGGGTTCAAAACGGCACAACTGCAATCGAAACAATCGACGTTCTCTCGAATGAATACGGTTCGTTCAGTGTTGGTCAATTCCTCTTCCCCGAGGACATCCATGTTGGTGACAATACGACCTATGAAATGTGGGCAGAGGTGACAGAGATGTTCATCCACGACGGCTCAGAATCGAACAGATACCCAGTTGCAGTTCATGCCAACCTTTCGCTTGATTACGTGGCCTGGACATATTTCAGAAGCGATGAGCAACCACTCTGGCTCGACTTCAAGACCCACTACACCGTTGATTGGGAACGCGGTATTTTCGACCGCCGAATGGTGCATGCACCAATCACATTCTCAATCAGTGGAGGTCCATTCGGAAACCGATCTACGCCCACAAACTACACTGGGTTTGGCCAAGGATTCCGTGCTGACGAAGGTGGTTGGGCGAGCCTCACATACGTACAGAGTTCTGGAGCGGTTGGCAACTGGAAACAGGTGCGGTGGAATTCCACCTATGACAATGGCCCAGGTATGTTACCGGGTGGCTACGAAGAAATTGTTTGGAACAATTTCTCCCTAAGTCACGACGTTGTTGGCACCTATGACTACTCGAATACGAGTTTACCCGTAGGAGATTATGAGATTACAGGGCGAGTTGATCCAACCCTTGGCTCAGAGTGGCCATGGCCATACGTTTACGGCGACGAAACAGACCCATTCATGATTCGGAGTATGCATCGAATGTATGTTGAAGCGGAAATGATTGTTGATGGTCACAACCCGGTCTACTATTACGATTCAACTCAATTTACTGGCAGCAGCTACGGCTCATGGAGAGCATTGTTCAGCCAGCAGGGGTTGGATGCAGCCGGTATCACCTACGAGGAAGCAAAACTCGGTAAACCATACCCACTATTGTGGGATGGTAGTGCAGCATCTCTTATCGGTGAGTCGGCCAAGTTACGCCCATTCCTACGTGTCAACTCGACACACTGGTTCATCACCATGCAGAATGGAGGCGATTTCGATTCGCCACCTTGTGGTCAGATTGATCCGAGTGATCCAAGCAGCGAATTACGCTGTGAAATTGTGCCGGAGATGAATACTGGAGAAACCTTCCGAGTGATTGGCAATGTAACCAATCGCACAGGCACGCCATGGATTCAGGACCCAATGGCACTGCAGGTTGATCTCGACAATAACGGTGTATTCCAGGGCAGCCAAGAAACAGGCTATGCCCGCGTACCTACGATGTATGGTGGGGAAGCAAGATTCGATTACAACTGGACATGGTTCAGTCAATATCAAGCATCCACATATGGGGTCCGAGTTGATTTCACCAACTCCGAGTTCTACTTCACAGGTAATTTGACCAACGTTCTCGCTGAAACTGGCGCTTACAACAATGTCTCTGTGGTCGGTACAACAGACTTCCAGTTGAACACACTGCCACGATTGTATCGTAACCAGAATACAACTGTCGAGGCACGTTTGGTCGATAACGCACTGCAACCAGTCAAGAATGCCCCAGTCAATTGGACTTGGTCAGCAACTGGTGAGAGCAATTACTCAGAGACAGATTCGAATGGAATTTTCAAGATTGATTTGAACATATCATCAACCGATGATCTTGGCAACTTCTCGTTGCAGTTCTCGTTCCCAGGCAACCCACTATTGCAAGGTTCTCTGGTCAATCAGCCGATGTGGGTGGTCAGTCGTACCTACGTAGATTTGATTTCGACGACACCCAATACACGGAGCAGTGGCGAAGTGTGGCAATTCTCGGCAAAGGTCACCGATGACAACAGCACCCCAGTGTTACGAGATCCGGGTGCCGCTCTCGATGGCAACGGTGCAGAAGGAGGCACAGTCCAAGTCATCTTTGAGGGAACAGATTTCGATAATGTGCAGCATCGTCAGGTGATGTTTGAACTTGAACCGAATGCCGGTGATATCTACGAGCAACTATTGCTAGACGCCCAAATTTTGCGTGAGGACCCATCGTCCTACTTGCCGGATGGATTCGGTCCAGTGAATGTCATCTTGAGATTCCAAGAGAATTTACCGCACGAAGGCTGTGAACAACTACAGGAATACCAATTGGCACTTCAGGGTGCATGGGACCCTTGCGTTACCGTGCAAGGCAGTGACCACTACCGTCGAGTGATGAATTACAATGTAGATGGATTCTCATTGATTGGTCGAACAACCCTCGATGTCGAAGATCAGATTGTTTACACCAGCGAAATCGACCCGATAACGGGACAGAGCATCGAGAAGCCAATGGTCATCACAGGACAATTGGTCGATGAATTGGGAAGCAACCTCACCAATCGAAACATCCGCGTCTCCTACGAAATGCAGGGCGGTGTACAGGGTGTCATTTCATGTCAACCCGGCACGACCGATATGGATGGTAATTTCGAAATCGTTTGCCCACTTGAAGACGTAATGGCGGGCCAAGCTCGTGTTACAGTCGAATACAATTCGTATGACAACAATGACCGATACCGGTACAAGAATGCCAGCGTCACTCGACTGTTCCCAGTGTTCAGCAACTCGACGCTATTGATTTCAGAAGTTGGACCTTTCAAGACAGACGTCGACCGATACGAGTTCCCTAACGGTGATTCTTACCCGGTCCTATATCTGAAGGAAAGTTACCACATCCACGCACTGCTTGAACAGAGTAACGGTAACCCATTGGGTGGCAAGTGTATGAACATCTACATCGATCCAGACCAGAACACGCGTCCGGTCGCTACCGCGATTACCGGGGATGAGTTTGGAACCGTTGAGTGGTTTAGTGGCGACAAGGATCAGAATCCAAGTCGCAAGGGTATCGAACCCAGTGGAAACAACCTCGAAGGATTCCGTACACTACGTGTTGCTTACGAACCTGATTTGGAAGTTCCAGGTGGTTGTCGAAGTGAGACAAACGCCGTTGTCAATGGCTCATTCATGGACATCACTGTCCTTGTTCGCAGCCGTGTAGACATGGTGGTGAAGGTCCCATGGCACAGCGCTGACGGCTATATCGCAGGCGACGAAGTTGAGGGCGCAGTAGCCATTTTGCGTGATCGAATCGACCTCGCGATTGAAGATGAACCAGTGACATTTGTATTCCAATATCTGAACAGTTCAGATATGTGGGTGACTGATGAAATTCGTTATGTCCGAACCGATGAACAGGGTGTTGCCAACTTCTCTTGGACCTATCTAGGCTCTGAAGTTCCAGGCGCTCCCGATGGTGAGTATGCCAACGATGGAATGTGGCGAATTACGGCCATGTTCGAAGGCAGTGACTTGTTCAAGGAATACAGCGAAAACCGCAGCCGAACAATCCACGAGGGTGAATTGCCCGAAGCACAAGCAAGCGCTTGGGATCTCAAGGTGATGCTACCGATTATCATCGCCTTGCTATTCGCTTCGATTATTGGAGCGGTGATGTACAAGCGATATAGCGAGCGTCGCCGAGTTGAAATTCTGCGCGGTATCCTCACGGACTCTCTGTTGGCACTACAGGCACGCAACGAGTATATCCAGGTGATTTTCAATTGCTACAAGGATCTCGTTCGCTTCTTCCGCCAGCATGGCTTCATGAAGAAGGTCTACGAGACCACCCGTGAATTCGAGTGGGCCGTTCGCAGCGCATTCTACATGGTGCCCGCTGAGCAATTGGACGACTTCTTGGCCATCTTCGAAGAGGCACGCTACTCTGACCACAACATCGGTCTCGGCCAGCGTGACAAGGCTGTGAGCACTCTGAGTGCAATCCAACAGTCCATTTCGATGGCACTTGGTGATTCACTGATTGCGCGCACTGCTGAACACGATGCATCATTGCATGGTAACTTGACCAAGGCCGGCGAATTCGTCGATGCAGAGGGCAATGTCCAGCAGGCAGGACTCGACGACGATCCAAACGCCAGCAACTTCAGCCTTTGAGCTGAATGACACACGGGGTGTGCGGGTGCAGGGCACTGTCCTTGCACTCGCACTCCGCCCGGAGAAGGGAGAGGCGGTGACTCTGGCTGAGAGTCTCTCTCTAACGCCTGAAAATGGTGTCATTGGGGACCATGGAACCAGTAAACGCCGGCAAGTGTCATTGCTCGATATAGCAGCATGGCAAGCCGCCTGCTCTGAAGCAGGCACCACCTTACCTTGGACCACCCGTCGTTCGAATATTCTGGTTCAATGTGAAGATCTGCAAAGCCTAGTGGGGCAATCCATTCAGTTGGGCACCGCTCACGTTCAAGTTCTAGGCGAAGTGACCCCTTGTCACTTCATGGATGCTGCCCATGATGGCCTAAAGGATGCCTTGGCATCAGATTGGCGAGGTGGTGTATATGCCCGCATCATCGAATCTGGAGTTGTGACTCCAAATGATGTGATCTCTCAAATTCATTCTTCGCAATAATCGCCTTTGGCATCGAGGAGAATCATTGCGAGGTCGACCTGCTTGCAGGTTTGAAGAATTTCATCATGCATTTGATCGCTGAACTCATCCAATGATGCCAAAGAATCGGTATTAGGGTCGCGCATGGAATCGAACAGGTGGTTCAGTACACATGAGACTCCGTAGGCTTGGCCAGAACGGAATGCATGGTCCACACCACCCGCACCAGGGTCCTCTGCCCGTAGTTCCATCATGACCTGCTGTGCATAGGCCGCTAGAGCCCCATAGACGGATTCCATGGCCACACCTACTGCTGGGTTTTGATTCAGTGACGATTGGGTCGAAGCAAGGGCTGCGTCGATGCATTCTCTGAATTTTGCAAATGCCGCAATCGTATCAGAACCTTCAATTTGCATCGCTTCATTCATCAATAACTTCCAATCATCAGACATCGTAATCACCCATTGGGCAAAGCCGTCGGGACATAGCATTTGGCTGATTCACAGCCCCCTTAAGGGGGCTTTTCGGCACCCGTGGGGTTCATAACAGGAGGGCCGGTCGCGCGGATACCCACGTCGAGGGAGTCATATGGCAAGGAACAACAAGAAGACCAACCCCGGGCTTGTCACCTTAATCGGTGACCTAAAGGCCCAAACAAGGTCGAACGGTGCTCCGCTGTGGCGAGACGTTGCGCTACGGCTCGAAAAGAGTCGTAGTAATTGGGCTGAACCGAACCTGAGCCGCCTGAGCCGCTTTGCATCGGATGAGAAGACAATTCTCGTTCCTGGCAAGCTGCTTGGTAGTGGTGATCTTTCGAGTAAGCACACCGTCGCCGCATACAGCGTTAGCACCTCGGCTAAAGCGAAGATCGAGGCAGCAGGCGGCGAAGTCGTCAGTATCCATGATTTGATGAAAAAGAATCCAACAGGCAAGGGGGTGTACATCCTTGGCTGAGGCGAAAACATTCGTTTACAATGCAGAGGACAAAATCCTCGGTCGACTGGCTAGCACTGTCGCTAAGCAGTTGATTTCCGCCAAGAAGGCAGGTGAAGACACTCGTGTCATCATCGTCAATGCCGAGAAAGCGATTGTCTCTGGAAAGCGTACGAGCGTTTTGTCCGACTACCGGGCAAAGTACGAATTGAACCACGCCCGTAAGGGTCCGTTCTTCCCCCGTATGCCTGACCAAATTCTCAAGCGTACCGTTCGTGGTATGCTGCCCTACCAGAAGAACAGCAGCGGCCGCGGAGCCCTCAAAGCTCTACGCGTCGAAATCGGAACACCATCGGATCTATCCGGTGACCTACCCGATGGCTGCGAGTGGGGAGATGCAACAAAGATTGAGCGACCGCTTCCAGAGCGATTCGTCCGTTTGGGCGAAATCAGCAAGGAACTGGGCGTAACTGTACGATGGGAGGTCGAATGAACATGGCAAAAAAGAAGGAACCCAAGGTAGCCAATACCTCTGGTAAGCGAAAGACAGCCATCGCTCGAGCGACCGTCAAGGCAGGGAAGGGACGCGTTCGCGTCAACTCCGAGCCGATTGAAATTCTTCAACCTGAAATGGCCCGTACAAAGGCCATGGAACCCCTGGTCATTGCTGATGCAATGAACCGCCTTTCCGGGGTCGACATCAACGTCACCACCACAGGTGGAGGCCAGATGGGTCAGGTTGATGCCATCCGCACAGCAATTGCACGTGGACTAGTCCACTACAATGATGGTGCAGAAGGAATCGATGAGGAACTCCGTGACGAGTTCCTTCGATTTGACCGTAGCCTGCTAGTGAACGATCCGCGCCGCAAAGAACCCAAACATCAGATGGGTCGTGGTGCTCGTGCCAAGTGGCAGAAGTCTTACCGTTGAGGTGATATGAATGATAATTCCAGTACGATGCTTTTCTTGTGGACATGTAATTGGGCACCTTTGGGAACGCTATTCCAATGGTGTCGCTGAAGGACGAGACGCCGGCGAAATGCTCGACGAAGTAGGTCTTGAGCGATATTGCTGCCGACGTATGTTCGTCTCTCACGTCGAATTGATTGATGCAGTTGCGCCTTTCAGTGTCACACGAACGCAGGAGTAAAACCGAATCATCTGTGTGAACAGATGTCACGGGCCCGTAGGTTAGCTTGGCCAATACTTGACGGCTGGGGGCCGTCAGACTCCGGTTCAAATCCGGACGGGCCCACCTCAATGGGTCACTGACGATTGACGGGAGGGTTCAAACCTCATCCAGAACACCAACATTCCATGCGCCAGCGTTGTTTCAGTATCCTCATCCTTGCAAGTCTAGTCCTTGCACCCCTACTAATCGCAGCGCCTATGGCGCTGCGTGCGCCCACACACGAGGGTGTAGTCCATACATCCGATCAATTCTGGTCTGGGAATATGACCCTCGATGATGATGTTACAATTGCAAATGGCGCAATACTAACCATTGAGGCTGGAACTCAGATTAATGTCACCGAAGATGTAACGATTACAATCGAAGGAAATCTGGAGATTCTAGGCACAGCAACAGAACCGGTCACAATTTGGGGTTCTTGGGTTGCCGAAACATCGATCCAGGCACGTTGGCAGGGATTCTTCCTCGATTCGGGTTCATCTGCAAACGTCGAACATGCCAACATCTCAGATTCTCGAGGCGGCTTTGATCTTGAATCAGGGGCAAGTATGTCAATTGAGTCGACAACACTGATTGACAACATCATAGGGGTTTGGGCCAAGGGAAGCCTGTCGGGTGAAGGGTTTGCTTGTGAATCTGCCACAACATCTTGTCTACGTCTCGATGGTACTGCGATTCTCGACGAAGTCTCTTCAATCCACAGTGCTGAAGTCATTCATATTCATGGTGGTGGTGATGCAAATATTGCCCTCACATCATCAATTGGTGACGCCGCAGTCATCGTTTTAGATGATGGTTCGACTTTCTATGGCGAGGTTCACGCAGATGGATTCACCCGTTTGATTCGAGGTAGTGGTAGCGTCACAGCCACGATCATGCCAACCGAATTTAGTGGAGGAGATATTTTGGTAGAGGCCGATTCATTGAGTGGACTTTTGATTCCAGATGCACATTGTGGTACTCACTGCACAGTCAACTCTCTCATCACAGGAAGTATTGAGGATGTTGAATTCCGCTCTCTTTTCTTCACCTGTCAAAGCGACACACCCTGCATTGATGCCGAGATCGACGGCGACTTGAAGTTCGTCGGAGCATGGCCCAGTACGGAGATTTACACCAACGGTACATTCGCACGACTTCGTGGCACTGGAACGGTTCATGCCAACCAATTGTCTCTTCATTCCAACGGTCCTTTGTTCGATGTTTCAGGTTCTGGTGAGGTGAGCATCGACGATTCAACATTGAATTTTGAAAATGGTGGTACACTTTCGGGGTGGTCATTTAGCGTCAATGATTCAATCTTGGTCGCTCAAGAGAATGGACTCGTTCTCCTCGATGTGGATGCGATCATCTCATCGGTTGAAATCGCTCGCAGCTTTTCGAGTTCAGATTCAACCTCCGTCGGGCTGCGCGCAGTATGGTCGGATATCCTCATCGATGATGTATCCATCACAGGGTGGCACGAAGGTGTCCGATGTGAGTCAGAGTGTTCCATCTCAAGTGATGAACTCACGGCAGGAGGTGGAGGACGAAACAGTGGTAGTGGTGTCACAATCGATGGAGGCTCGATGGTTGTCGACACTCTCAATACCTCGGCATCAAATGTAGGAGTCAATATTGTCGACGGAATGCTCCATGTCGGTGAATGGAATGTCGAAATGGCACACCGCTCCTATGGAATACAATTGGCAAATGATGCGAGCGCCATCATCCGCAATATGCCTGGAACCACATCTTCTGGAACCTACGATGGATTTGGAGATGGCACGCTACTTTGGGGGTCAACTGGCACACCCAACTTCGCTGTAAGTGTCGAAGAACAATTCACAGAATCCATTGTTACAATCACCGATTTGGTGGGTGCCGCGATTGGTAATGCCATCGTAGAGGCACACGGTTTCACTGAAATCACGAACCCATCGGGAGAATCTAGCCTTCCATTATTGGCGAGTGGTTCCTATGTCGAAGCCGAAGATCCAACCAGCGGCTTTGGTTCGAGCGCGACACTAACTCCTCCCGGTGGAGATATCCAGATTGCTGTGGTACCGGGCACCGGTGATTGGACGATACCAGCAGGTGTCGACGCCAGATTGGTTGGAGACGATTTCACTCTTTATGGAAATTTAACGATTGAAAGCACCGCATCACTCATGCTCATCGATTCCACTTTGACCATGCCCGATACTTCGATCTTGACCATTGAATCGAATGGCCAACTGAAAGGCGACAATGGAATCCTCGAAGGAGGCACAGGGTCCCTTACTGCAGGCACACCACTCATGGGTGAAGGACAGGGATTGACTGTTTCGTCATCACTTACATTCACTTGTTATGACCCGTGGACTTGGCCTCTAACAACACTCACAGGATCACTCGAATTGAATCAGGATTGTGAATTGATTCTCGATGGTGGCCAAGTCTCCGGCTGGTTGGCGATTGGTACGGATGCCATACTGACCCAACGTAGCCATCTGATGGTCACAGTCATCGACGCAGGCCAGCCAGTAGAAGGTGCCAACGTCTCAGTAGGTGGTGCAGTTCAACAAACAGATTCGAACGGTCAAGTCAGTACATGGTACACTTGGCGTGTGGCGGATGAGACTGGGGATTCCTTCAATGGAGGTCAGCAAACCGTCGTCATTCAACATGCCAACATAAACCGCTACCAATCCTGGATTCCAACGAGCAATGCAGAGATGGAAGTGATGATCTCCACCGTGCCGGTTGGTGTAACCACAAATTCGATTAGATTGGAGGCAATCTTTTCGCCATGGCATTTGGGTGAAGATTTGCTGGTATCTGAAGATACGACCTTGGAAATCATGCCAGATGTTGAATTGTCACTTGCAACGAATGTAGGAATTACGGTTGAAGGCAATCTTTTGGTCAATGATGCATGGATTGGAGGGACCGCCTCTGAAGGAATTACCGCAGGTGTGAATGGAACCGTTCAGATGCTCTCAACGCTGTATTCCGGTGGTCCGATTTCTGTTGGAGACCACGGAACAGCATCTCTCGCCTCAATGACCATCTCTGATGCGCCAGTCAGTGTCAGTGGTTCAGGTTCACTCGCTATAATCGACGGCTCGATTTCGCAAACAGACATCTGTGTCCGGGCCACTGGTTCGCTGAATCTCCATGGGACTTTGATTGAAAATTGCGGGATGTACGCAATGTGGACAACCGACGCATCACTGTGGGTTGAGGATGCAATCATTGGTCCAGGCAGCTCAAATGGCGCTTGGATCCAACAGGGCTCAGGCACACTCACGGGTTGGGATACTTCGACATATGATGGAGATGGACCGACCTTGTTCATGCAGATTGTCGATGAAACATTGACTGTCACTGATATGGCACTGTCAACAGGCAGTGGTGAATCTGCAGTGCATATCGAACAGGCAGACAATTTCGTTCTCAGAGATTCAACCATCACGGGTTCACCAGGAATTCTCATCGAGGAGAGCGATATGCGTTTACTCGGTGTTGATTTATTGGGCGAGGGGATTGGCGTTGGCATTGCCGTTCATGGCACCCCTTCAGCAGGCACGATCATCGAAGATTGTGATGTAGATGGATATGACACTGCTCTGCGCTTGGAAGGAGGTCTTGAGGAGGCAGAAGGCGTTGGTGTCACTGTCATCAATTCACATCTGCATGCCACGAAAGCCATCGATTCTAACACGCTCCCGTTTACTATTCAGGGTGGAGAGGTAGATGGCACCATCCAAATGCTAGGTGTTGACAAACAGTGGTCTGCAAACGTAGTCGATTTGGAAAACGTTGACGTCAATATTACAGGCGATGCAACCTTGTTCATCGCACACACCTGGACAGTATCTTCACCAGTCGATGTCACACTTGCGATGACAGTTCCTGAATTTGATTTCACATTGGGCGAACAGGAATTCGATTGGGAAAATCCATCTGAGGTTGTAATCATCCATCAGGCCTACACTGAATCGGGTATGACCGACGCATGGTATGGTCAATGGGCAGCCACATCAGAAGGTTATCTCCCATCCTCTGGACAATTGCAACTTGATATCATCGGCCAAAGAATTCTGACCATCGAGATGAGTCCCAATTCTCCACCACAGGTGAGTATTGAAGTCCCTGAATCATTGGTCATCAATGCAGGTCAAGCATTGGATTACTCCGCTACAGCAACCGACCCCAATGGCGATGAAATTGTTGAATGGATTTGGGTTCTAGAGAACGCGGATGGCACGATTCTCATCGGAGACACCGCCTCAGGTACAACGATTGATACCGATCAAGGTGAGTGGACACTTCGGGCCACTGCAATCGATATCCATGGTGCTGAAGGGTATGACACCGTTGCGATAACAGTGAATCCAGCCGACGCAGATTCAGATTATCTCGATAGTTGCCCATCAGTGGGTGGCAACGCTTGGTGGGATGCTGCAAACAATCGCTTCTGTGGACCTGATGTCTACGATGTCGATGATGACAATGACGATTTCAGAGACGATGTCGACGCCTTCCCATACGATGCCTGTGCCCATCATGACACAGACAATGATGGCCTACCCAATTCCATCCGTAGCAATTGTGAAACTGACCTTGTCGCTGATGATGACGACGATGGCGATGGCGTTCTCGATTCTGAGGATTTAGATCCACTTGACGCTGGTGTTGGTCTGTTCGAACCATCTTCCGAAGACCGGTCGATTCTCACCACTCTCTGCAGCCCATCCGTCGTCTTGACATTGGGTCTGGTAATTGTGTTCTCAACATTCGCATATCTTCGATTCAACACAGACATCCGACGTGAAGAATGAGGTGAGAAATTGCAAGTAGATCAAATCGCTATGATTGTCATTGCGTTGACCGCTTGCATCGTCATTTTTGATGGCTGGAAATTGATGCGTTCCAAGCAAGACATCCCCAATCTCGGACAATTCCCAACAGGGGGTATGGCATGGCAGAGTCAGCTGAGCCAAGAGTTGGTTCGCAACGTCACGATGCTGGGTGCAATCATCGTCATGATTGCCGCACCCTGGTTCCTCGCAGAACGAAGTGGAACTGCCACACACTGGGTCATCATATTCGATGCACTACTCGCCATTCATGGGTGTTGGCTGGTGGTTCCTAAGCGATATGCGATTACCAAAGACGCACTGTGGGTAGATGGATTTTCTGTCGACTGGAACCGCTTGTGGTGGTCTGGATACGCAGGAGGTTCAAGCATCACATTGCAGCGCAAAGGTTGGTGGAGACTGGCACCATTACCACTCGGCGGTTCTGACGAAGATTTAGCAGCAGCAGCCCTCAGAATAGATGCCATCATGGTCGGTGAGTGGGAAACTCTAACCAATTTACTGAATGAAGAAGAATAAAGCTAAGTTGACCCGGCCAAACATCGCGAAACTACCGGGCCTTTTAGCGCTGGAGCGAACAAGCTTGCATAACTTGTCCGTGTGGGCGTTAAACGGCCACATATACTCCTCAAGAAATCCGCTTTAGCGGTTTCTTGTAACGATTTCACCGGTGCCGTTGCAAGTGCGGCAAATACCACCATTGCGTTCACCGGTTCCGTCACATCTGTTGCATGATCTTACTGTTTTTGTCATGTAATTCCCTCCGTAGATTTTCCGTGCCTACGAGCCACGCCCATTCGGGTAATTTGCCCATTCGGGCAGGAAAATGATGTTTGGACACTCCCTCCGCGCTAGAAATATGGGACAGTGCCCAACCTGGGATGTATCGGGCGGTTGGGGTGCCCCATGGGCCATCCACCTCCGAACCCATATGGGGGAGTATCAGTTTCGCGATTAGACGTTTCAGGAAGAGCCAGGTTGGGCTTTTCCCCGTCTTATCCGCGCAGTTTTACTGAGCGGAGGAAACCCTCGCACCACCCTCTAATATATTAAAGCGCTGCTCTTTTCATAGCGATGGCACTATAGTATTGGTCACTTTCAACGATGTATGGCGAACCGAAGGAGCCCCTACACACAATTGTCCGACAATGTATTGAATCAGAGAAAAGAAGAACATGGTTTGAAATGCGGGACGTGTGGAGATGCCGAGAAATCAAACTCGATGCAGCCTGATCACATCGTACCACTGGGTGCTGGAGGCGCAGATATTCCTGAAAATATTCAGTTCATTTGTAGCCTATGTCAGGATATGCGTAAGTTCACCATCCGGATCCCTGGAGGGCTAGCAAATCGCCTTTTGCATAGTACAGATCTACCAGTTTCAGAGCTGATACGAGTCGCTTTAACAGCACATTTTACTGAGTCAGAGCGTGATCACGGGCTAGAAGTTTACAATTTGAAGCAGCAAAATCGAGTACTTCATGCTAGATTAGATGCTGTCAAAAAGGCTTTTGATTACAATCCATTTGAGGAATACATACAGAAAACGAACTGAAACCATCCAATCATTGATAACTTTCCACGTCCCCATAGGGGACGTGGGCTGGATAGAGTTTGGACACGACGACGACACGTCGGCGCGCATCGCTGTCCTAGCGGAGCAAATCGCCCACCATTCCCATCTCTACTACAATGAGGCCACCCCAGAGATTAGCGATGCCGAGTTCGATGCATTATGGGACGAACTCAAATCTTTGGATTCAGAACACCCACAACTCCGACGAGTGGGCGCCCCAATCCCACCTGGTTCGGTCAAAGTGGATCATCGCTTCCCGATGAGAAGTTTGGGCAAGGCAACCGATGACCAAGAGGTCGCCCATTTCGTTGCTGAGACAACCGCACATGGGAGACGATTTGTGGCACAACCCAAACTCGATGGTAGTGCATTGAGTTTGGAATACAGACGTGGCAGACTGGTCCGTGCTGCTACACGAGGTAGCGGTGAGCGTGGAGAGGATGTAACCTCGAATGCACTTCGAATCCCCAACATCCCTGATCGTTTGTCATGGGAGGGAGACTGTCACGTACGAGGTGAGGTGGTCATGCACCTAGATGTCTTCCGAGAAAAATATGCAGATATTGCACCGAATCCACGAAATCTTGCTGCTGGAAGCTTACGACAGAAAAATATCGATGCAGGAAAGGGGGATGCATCCGATCTTGCCTTCCATGCCTACGATGTTCTCTTTGTACCCAATGATGAGAATCATCCAGACAGTCCTGATGCACTCCAGTTTGAGAATGATAGTGAAGCGATTGCTTGGTTGCGTGAGGTAGGCATTACTCCAGCCCAAGAAGTCGTCGTCGAAGGAACCGGTGACGACGATACAACACTTGCCTTGTTGACTGAAACAAAACGTTGGACTGAAGGCAGAGATAACGCCCCTTGGGAAATTGATGGCGTGGTCTTCAAAGTCGACAATTTGGCCAAGCGAGAGTTGCTGGGCCAAACCGCACACCATCCACGATGGGCACTGGCTTGGAAATTCCCACCAGAAGAAGCTCTGACGGTTCTACTCGGCATTGATTGGCAAACAGGGCGCACTGGGGCTGTAACACCCGTCGCACGTGTCGCACCGGTCGTGGTGAGCGGCGTCACCGTTGAGAATACCACATTGCACAATGTGGGGGAAGTTGAGAGATTGGGTGTATCGATTGGAGACAAAGTCAGAGTTGTTCGCAGAGGCGATGTCATCCCTAAAATCATCGAAACATTGGGCCCTGCAAAAGTCAGTGATTTGGAAGGGCGCTTCCATGCTGATGGTGAATCATTTACAGGAGAACTCCCGCCATCCGCTCCACCACAAATCCCTACAGATTGTCCCGAATGTAATCGAGAGCTAGATTTGGATGGCGCCTTTTTACGATGCTCAAACCTATCTTGTCCCGCCCGTTTGGCCCGGTCTATTCTGTATTGGTGCCGTGCTCTTGAGATGGATGGAATCGGCGAGAAACTTGTAGATCAATTGTGTGAAGCAGACCTTGTGAAGACCATTCCCGATCTGTATCGTTTGAACATGGAGCAAATTGAGGGACTGGAGCGCATGGCGGAGAAGTCAGCAACCAATGTGATGAATCAGTTAGAGGCCACCCGTGAAATGCCCTTGGACACCTTCCTATCAGCACTGGGGTTGCCTGGAATCGGCCCTGAATTGGCAACAGCATTTGCAGGAGAAATCTGTACGATGGAAGCCCTCATCGGTTTGAGCGATGAGGACCTTGAGCGCTTGGTTGCCATCGAAGGTGTCGGGGAAACAGTCGCCAATTCCTTGATGGATGGTATTGCGAATCGCTCAGAAATGATGGAGGATTTCAATCAACTTCTCAACATTACAGAGGTGGCCAAGGCCGAAGCACCATCAGGCCCTCTTGTTGGATTTTCATTCTGTATCACGGGATCACTCACTCGCCCTCGGAAGGAAATTGCATTGCAAATCAAGGCCGCTGGTGGAAAGGTGGTTTCCGCAGTCTCGGGGAAACTAGACTATCTGGTAGCAGGTGAAAATGCAGGGTCGAAATTAGACAAAGCCACTCGACTGGGCGTTACTGTTCTCAACGAGGCTGAATGGGAAGAGATGCTTCATCCATAGAGCATGGCGTTGGGTCCATCATCTGGATCATCATCACCCGAACTTCCAAGTTGATGTTCCATCATTGATTTGATTTGAGTCTCAATTCTTTCAGCTTCTTCCAACAGTGGCTCGGTATCGAGTTCCATCGTCGGTAGTAGTTTGTTCAATTTCTCGATGACACGGGCTGCTGCACGAGCATCGGGGATTCCACCAACCGCTTCTGCCATGATGCACATCATGTTCAGTTTGCGACGGCGTCCCTCTCCTAGCAACACTCCGCTCATTCCAGCGACCATCCCTGCTTCAAGTAGAGGAATTTCCATCTCAGTGAGTTGTTCAATAGCCCAATCAGTAGCGCCGATCCCGAGGAGAGTTTCACTCGAATCATCAGAATCCATCACTTCGTGTCCACTTTCCTGCTGGTGGCTAAACGAATCGACCAAAACTCCGGCCTGAAATTCTTTTTCATGACTGTAACTGAGTAGTGCTTCAGATAGAGGGAGCATCAACTTAGGTGGGATCGGTGCTTCTGAGACCAGTACGACGATACTGTCACACTGTTCCATATTGCATACTGGCTTTCCAGCATACATTCGAACGGGTGGCATGGGCTTTCCTTCGTGAATGAGTGCGACAGGTGGCAAACGTGAATCGACGACACCGCCAACGAATTTCAGTTCAAGTCGCTCAATCAAATAGTGTGCAACAATACTGCTCACATGACTGACGCCTGGAAAACAAGAGACGACAAGTGCACCTTGTGTAATCGCTCCATCTGAGACTTTGAC
>CATISE010000086.1 GCA_949538655.1 Marine Group II euryarchaeote MED-G33
AGGATATCGGAATGTAACCGATTCAAACTCAATATCGGACTTCAACATCTCATCTTTATCTGGAGATATATCCCCCTCAGTCAACGATTGTGGTGTATTCAAAACATCCAATACACGGGTGGATGATGCCATCGCTCGTTGGTACAGATCGAACGTTTCCCCCAACCGGGTTAGGGGCCACAGCAAACGCTGAGTCATGAATACTAGAACCGAATAAGCCCCTATGGCCATCTGGTCGTTTAATGTAAACCACCCACCCAACAACAAAGTCGCCGTAAAACCACACAAGATAGCCATTCGGATCAAGGGTGTAAACGCCGCTGACAAACGAATCGCTTCACGATTTGCTTCACGATATTCAGTGCTCAATTCGTTGACGCGTTGGTACTCGCGCTCCTCTGCTGTGAAAGATTGAATCGTCGACATCCCCGACAAATCATTCTCCAAAAGTGCATTCATCGCACCTGCCGCCCGCCGCACCTCAGAATAACGGGGCTCCAAACTCCGTTGGTAACGAAAAGACCCCCATACGATTACAGGTATGGGCAACACTGCAAATAATGCAACCTCCCACGAAATAGCGAGGAACACAGCGCCAACCACAATCACCGTTGTCGAAACCTGTAACAGATCATTTGCACCCTTATCGAGAAACCGCTCTAATTGATTGATATCATCATTTAAGATGGCCAGAATATCTCCTTTCTGCCTCTCATCAAACCAACCCATCCCTTGTTGTTGGACGTGATTGAATGTGTTCAACCTCAACTCATGCTGAACAGTTTGAGCAAGGTTCCTCCACAACACACCGTAGAAATATTCGAACAAAGACTCTAGACCCCATATCACAAATGTGACGGCCGACAATAGCAGAAGTTGATACCAAGGATCGACCAAGCCATATGAAGCGATGAAAGAATCTTGTTCCATTACAACAACATCAACGGCCAATCCAATCAATAACGGCGGCGCCAGATCCCAAATTTTGTTGGTCACTGAGCAAAATGTAGCCAGTCGTAAGGTACCTCGGTGAGACTGCATATGTTTCAGCAGTCGACGAAAGGGCCCCCCTTCAACCATGACCATTCCAGCGCCCCCCGACCTAATATCATGCGGCCCAACGGTCTAATAGGTCGACCATATTGGGGGGAGTGATAGCATGGCTCGCAAGGCAGCAGCACCCGGTGGCGGCAAGAAGAAACGCCGTCGCAGAAAGATGAAACTCACCCTCAAATCTCGAGGGTTGAAGAAAGATCAGGGCTACACCGATAAAGTTGGATGGAGCACCGCCACTCAAAACACAGCACAAGATACAGGACCTGTCGAACCTCAAACCGTTCGACACCAATGCACATTTTGTGGAGCAGTCCTTCAGATTCCCAAACCAAAACGGTCCAGATACAAAGTAGAATGCGCTCATCCAGATTGTGATCACGTCGATGAAGTCGGTGCGCTTTGATAGGGTAGAGGCAAACCTTCTCACCGGTGCGCTAGTCAGAATAACTCAACAACCCTTCTTGCCGCTGCGGCAATCAGGACGATTACGAGCAACTTTCGAACCATCTGTTGGGGCGCGATTTCAGCACCATATCTTGAACCCATGAATCCACCCACGAGTACAGCGCCCGCGAATGGCAACAACACCTCGAAATCGAGAACCAATTGGTTGGAGAGGGCGGCACCACCCAATCCTGCAAGGGAATTTACCCAGATGAATAGCGCAGAAGTTGCTGCAGCCCCTTTCGGGGTGGCCCATTGTTTCAACAACAAAACAGGGGATAGGAAAATACCCCCACCCACTCCAATAATCCCACTTACAAACCCGATTGACCCACCAACTGGTGCCGCGATTTTCCATTCAGGTATGCCCAACCCTTGGTTCTCAGATGTTCGAATAGAGAACAACCGCCAAGCTGCAGCGACCAAACAAATTGACAGTAAGAGATCGTAAATTGCACCATCCACCAACAGATATCCACCCAGCATGGCAAAAGGAATACTTGCGACGATGAATGGAATTGTCAATTTGGGAATATGGTGCCCTGCACGTTGAAAATGCCAAAACGCGATTGCAGCAACCACCAAATTTAGACACCAGGCATGCTGCTTTAGCCATGCAGATTCCATCACCCCATATGATGTCAAACTCAACACAGCGAGATAACCCGAGGCGCCACCATGCCCCACACTCGCGTAAAGCGCAGCCACACAAAAGAGTGCGACAACAATTGCACCCAACACTAAATCCACAACGGGCCGCTTGCGCCGTCGAACTCAAACCCATCGTCACTATCGCCTCCTCATGGAGACACTCGTCACCATCGAACGAGCCCTTGAAATCGTTCGAAAAACCCCACTCTCACTAGCCACAGAATGGGTGCCATTGACCGAGGCCCACCGGCGAATTCTATCTGAAGACCTACAATCAAAAGTCGACGATCCGGCGTTTGACAATTCTGCCATGGATGGTTGGGCGGTTCGGGGTGAGGATTCAAATCGAGAGGAAATCGGTGTGACGGCTGCAGGCGATCCTCCAGCACATATTGACTCTGGCCAAGCCATCAGAATCATGACAGGGGCGCCCATTCCAAAGGGTGCAGACGCGATTGTCAAGGTCGAGGATGGGATCAACGGTAAAGCGCACACAAATTACATTCGTAAACAGGCAGAGAATTTACGCAAGGGTGAAACCGCCCTGCACAAAGGGCAGTTGATGACACCCGCATCCATTTCCTTAGCAGCCACAATGGGCTACGATTCAATCCCAGTTCAAACCCGTCCCCGGATTGCAATTGTCAGTACAGGGGATGAGTTGATCCGACCTGGACAACAATTGAAAGAGGGCCAAATCTACGAATCAAATTCATTCGGTTTATGTGCACTTTTGGAAAAAGTTGGTTGTATACCAGTACTTCACAATGTCGTTGAAGACGGCCCTGAGGGGTTGAGAAACGCACTCAATTCACTTGACTGCGACGCCATACTAACCAGCGGTGGGGTGAGTATGGGCGAATTCGACTACGTTCGGAAGTTAATGGAAGAGGAAGGAGATCTACATTTTTGGAAGGTTGCCATGAGGCCAGGCGGCCCCCCACTTTTCGGCACTTGGAATGACACACCACTATTCGGATTACCAGGGAACCCAGTAAGCAGCCACCTGGTATTCATGCTGCTTGTTGCACCGTGGTTGGCCCCTGAAATTTCATTGGCCAAGAAAGTCCATGTCCGGATGAAAGACTCTGTCAAAGGTGCGCCGGGTAAAGTATGCCTCCGCCGCATCCAAATATTGACTGAAGGCGACGAACTTGTCGCCACCACCCACACACACCAAGGGAGTGGAAACATCCACTCGATGGTCGCCCATAACGGAGTTACATACCTGCAACCAGACACCAATGCAGGTACTGGAAAAATCATCCAAGCTCTCTGGTTTAATGACTAGGCGTTCTAACAATGATTCAAGAACAATCGCTGTGACGTGTAACCATGCCGAAGGACGACGGATGGATCGTAGTTCGCGGCGCCCGCACACATAATTTACAAAATGTAGACGTTGAAATCCCCAGGGGGAAGTTCGTCGTAGTCTCCGGCGTTTCTGGTTCAGGAAAATCCAGTCTAGCATTTGATACACTGTATGCCGAAGGTCAACGACGTTACGTTGAGAGTTTGAGCTCATATGCAAGGCAATTTCTTGGCCAGATGAAGAAACCTGATTGTGATAGTATCGAAGGCTTGTCACCAGCCATTAGCATCGACCAGAAACAAGGCAGTCATAACCCACGCTCCACAGTTTCCACCGTTACAGAAATCATGGACTATCTGAGACTACTCTGGGCCAGAATAGGCCAACCACACTGTCCAGAATGTGGAATCGAGGTGGCCCGTAGAACCGTGCAGGAAATCGTGGATGATGTGATGTGGAACTATGAGGGGCATGGAATTTCGGTGTGGTCTCCAACCATTCGTGATCGCAAAGGAACTCATGCCGACCTCTTCTCCACCTTGGCAGAGCAAGGCTATCTCCATGGACGGATCAATGGCCGAGATGCGGAATTTGACAACCCTCCAACCCTCGAGAAGAACCTTCGTCACAATGTCGATGTCCGCATTGATCGGATTCGATTGGACCGCAGTAACCGACAACGCCTGACAGAAGCGATTGAAGCGGCCCTACAATTGGGTGGAGGCGGCCTCGCAGTCGAATCCTTCGAGGCACCGAAAACAGGTACCAAACTTTCTGAAGGCTCGAAAGCAATGGAAACCGAAGTCGGTACAACGACTCCCTATTCAGAAGAATTTGCATGCCCAACCCATGGTGCTTTTTTACCAGAGATGAGTTCTAGAATTTTCTCTTTTAACAACCCGCTTGGTGCCTGCCCTGAGTGCCAGGGGTTGGGAGTTCAACGCCGATTCAGTCACGACTTGTGTATGGATGAAAGCGCAAGTATTGACGATGGATGCGTCTATCCATTCCGCAGATCAATGATGTCTGGGTGGTACAAATCTCTCATGCGTCAAACATGTGCCCATTATGGAATAGACATCCACACCCCAATCCAAGATTTGGATGAAGACTCCCGTGACATTATTTTGTGGGGCAGCGGTTCTACTTCAATTCAATATGAGTTTTCGAGTAAAAAAGGCTCCTCATATCAAATGGTTCGGCCATGGGAAGGGGTATTTGCACGACTGGAGCGGACCTTCACTGAAACCACCAGTGAGAGGACGCGAAACCGCCTCCTATCATACATGACAGACGAACCCTGCCTTTCTTGCAATGGCGCGAAACTCAACCCTGCAGTTCGGGGTGTAATTGTAGGGGGCACCAATCTACCAAGTTTCAACGGATCCAGCATTCTCGATTCTCTTGCCATTACTCAAATTTGGGCAACGGGTGAAGTTGACAAAGAGTTCTGGAATGAAATTGAGCGTGACCCCCCACTCCTTGATCACATCCGTCCACTGACTGAACGGGAGATGTTCATCGGTCGAGAAATCATCAAAGAAATCGCCAACCGTTTGCGATTCCTTGCATTGGTCGGATTGGATTACCTCACACTAGATCGCCGAGCAAACACCCTCTCTGGGGGTGAGAGCCAACGCATTCGGTTGGCCACACAAATTGGTACACGCCTAACCGGTGTCATGTATGTGCTCGATGAACCCAGTATTGGATTGCACAGCCGAGACAACGACCGCCTCCTCTCAACCCTTCGTGAATTGTGTGAACTGGGCAACACACTGATTGTTGTTGAACACGATGAAGCAACCCTCCGGCAAGCAGACTGGTTGGTTGACATCGGACCCGGTGCTGGTAAAGCAGGGGGTCGAATCGTATCCAGTGGTTCCTTCAAGAAATTGTTACGAACCAAAGACAGTATAACAGGCGCATACCTTTCAGGACGATCATCAATACCAGTCCCTGAACAAAGAGTCGCCCCCACAGAAGCCACAATTCAAATCACGGGGGCTCGCCTGAACAATTTGCAAGAGATCGACATCGACATTCCACTGGGTTGTATGGTCGCAGTCACAGGTGTGTCGGGGAGTGGAAAGAGCAGTCTGGTAACGGGAACACTTGCGCCTGCACTACAACGGGACCTCAATGGGGCTGAAACTGCACCTGGCCCCATGCAGAGCATTACCGGGCACGAAGAATTGGACAAGACCATCGTCATCGACCAAGCCCCAATTGGGAGAACACCCCGCTCCAATCCAGCCACCTATACCGGGGTATTCACACCCATTCGCGAATTGTTCTCCCAAACATCACTATCACGCGAACGTGGATATGCCCCCGGACACTTTTCATTCAACGTCAAGGGGGGCCGTTGTGAGGCCTGCAAAGGTGGCGGTTCGATTAAACTCGAGATGAATTTCCTACCAGATGTGTGGGTCACCTGTGAGATATGCAAAGGCGCCCGTTACACACGAGAAACTCTTGAAGTGAGTTGGAAAGGAAGGACAATTTCAGACATTCTCCAAATGAGCGTGGCTGAGGGAGTAGACTTCTTTGCCAATCAACGAAAGATACACAGGATTTTGAAAACACTCGACGATGTTGGACTCGGTTACATACGCCTCGGCCAACCAGCCACCACACTGTCTGGTGGCGAAGCTCAACGAGTGAAATTGGCAACCGAACTCCACCGACCCGCTCACCGACCCACTGTGTATATCCTCGACGAACCCACCACGGGACTTTCCATGGCAGACGTCGATCAACTCATACAGGTTCTACTCAGAATTCGTGAAAATGGACACACAGTTGTCATCATTGAACACAATTTAGACGTCGCCAAATCTGCTGATTGGATTATCGATTTGGGCCCTGAGGGCGGCGATAACGGTGGCGGCGTTGTGGCAATCGGAACCCCCGAGGACGTCGCAAAAAATTCTGAGAGTTACACAGGACAATTCCTCTCCATGCAAATGAAGAACCGATGAACCCCTTCCGGTTTGTTCAAGGACGGTCATCAAAAGCCGCCTCCCCTAGGGGGAGGCGTATGGGTGACGTACCAGTACATTTGATTGAAGTCACCCCGAGGGAATTACCTGGACTCCAAGACACTCGTGGGGAAAGCATCCGCAGCATGCTCGCTGCAGATCACAATCTATCCGTGGGAAAGGTTCGCTCCATCACAGGTTACCAAGTCAAAGCAAACTTGTCCCCCTCGGAATTACTCCAAAGTCTACAGGATCTATTTACAGACCCAATCATTGAATTGGGCACAGCGAACAAGAGCCTCCTTGATGATAAATCACTATTCCCGGAACCACCTGAACTAGCCATCATGGTTGGGTTCAAACCCGGCGTTACAGACAACGCGGCTCAAGCCGCTCTTGACGGATTCTACACCCTTTTCCCAGCGCAAAAAGATGCACAAATCGCAACGACCATGACCTACTTGTTTTGGGATGTTCCAACCGACACCGACGCTGTTTGGTTGGCAAAAACTCTGCACAACCAAATGATCGAAAGAGCAGCATTGGCTAATACCAACCATTGTTCGAACTCAGTCTGGCCACAGTTATCCTTCCCTGAACGCCCCACAGTCACCTTCGCACCCCCTGCAACTATTGATTTGGAAGTCTCAAATGAAAAATTGATTGAAATTTCAGAAGAGGGACTTTTAGCACTCAACTTGGAAGAGATGCAAGCGGTTCAAGCTCACTACAGAGACCCAGACATTCAAGCAGCAAGGAAGGCGTTAGGCTTGCCCATGACCGCGCCCACAGATGTTGAATTAGAGTGTCTAGCCCAAACATGGTCTGAACATTGCAGCCACAAAATATTCGCCGCCAAAATCCATCATGTCGATACCGAAACTGGAGAGGATAGCGAGATTAATTCCCTATTCAAGACTCACATCATGCAGCCCACTTTGGACATGCAAAAAGAAGTGGATTGGCTGCTGAGTATTTTTCATGACAATTCAGGTGTAATCGAATGGACTGACGATTGGAGCCTATGCATCAAGGCTGAAACCCACAATTCACCGAGCGCACTCGATCCGTTTGGTGGCGCAATGACAGGTATTGTAGGTGTTAACCGAGACATTCTCGGAACAGGGCTGGGTGCACGACCTATCGCCAATATGGATGTATTTTGCTTCGGCCCACCAGACTATGATGGGGATTTACCAGGGGGACTATTCCATCCCTCCCGCGTCCTCCGAGGGGTCCACGCGGGAATCCGAGCTGGAGGCAACGAATCAGGCATCCCCACCGTCAATGGCGCCATCGTATTCGACGATCGCTTCATCGGCAAACCCCTCGTTTACGCAGGTACTGTTGGCATCATGCCACGCCATTTACCAGATGGCCGAGAAAGCCATGACAAGACCCCTTCCGCCGGAGACATCGTCTACATGTTGGGTGGCCGAGTTGGTAGCGACGGAATTCATGGCGCAACATTTTCTAGTTTAGAATTGACCGAAGAGAGCCCCAGTAGCGCCGTCCAAATTGGCGACCCAATCACCCAGAAGAAAATGATTGACATGGTCTTGGAAGCACGTGATGCCGGGCTCATTCAGGTGATTACAGACAACGGTGCAGGGGGCCTTTCCAGTAGTGTAGGCGAGATGGCAGAATTGACTGGTGGGGCCGAACTCAATCTCGCAGTTGTACCTCTCAAACAACCAGGCCTCTCCTCTTGGGAAATTCTAGTCTCTGAGAGTCAAGAGAGAATGACGGTTGGTGTCAGTGAAGAAAACATACCAGCGTTCGAAGCCCTCGCAGCTCTACATGAGGTTGAAGCAACAGCGGTTGGCACATTCACCAATAGCGGGGCATTCATCGTCAAGCACGGCGAGAAGACCGTAGCCCACCTCCCAATGGATTTCATGCACGACGGCTGCCCACAACTCAACCTTGAGAGTGAATGGAAGCAACCCGTGCATGATGAGCCCAAGTATCCGAAAAGCAATGCCAATGATATGGGTAAAATTCTCGAGAGAATCCTTGCAAGGCCCAATGTGGCCAGTAAAGAGTGGTGGGTTCGACAATACGATCACGAGGTCATCGCACAATCAGTCATCAAACCATTCTGTGGTGTGAATCATGATGCACCAGGTGATGCAGCCGTCATCGCACCACTACACGGGGATACTCGGGGGGCCGTCGTATCTTGTGGCATTGTCCCACGATATTCAGACATCGACGCGTATGCAATGACTGCCGCCAGCATCGATGAAGCGGTTCGAAATGCAGTTTGTGTTGGTGTGGATTTGGACAAGATTGCAGGGTTGGACAATTTCTGTTGGCCCGACCCAATCGAAAGTGAAAAGACGCCAGATGGACGATTCAAACTCGCCCAATTGGTCCGCAGTAATCGCGCACTCGACGATGTCTGCAGAGCCTACAACCTACCCTGTATTTCTGGAAAAGATTCGATGAAAAACGATGCGAAACTCGATGGAAAGAAAATCAGCATTCCACCCACGCTACTCTACACAGTCCTCGGCGATCACCAAGATGTTCGAAAAGCCGTATCGAGTGACTTCAAAGACAAGGGCGACCAGATTTACCTTCTTGGAGAAACGCACCAAGAGTTGGGTGCAAGCGAACTGAGTTACATGCTTGCCGAAGAAACAGGTGGCGGTATCGGCAACGACGTCCCTCAAATCGACACCACACGTAACCTCACTCTCTACCGAGCACTAACATCTGCCATGAGCAAAGGATTGGTCCGCAGCGCACACGATTGTAGTGATGGCGGACTCGCGACCGCGGTCGCAGAGTGTTGCTTTGGATGCGACGGTGCAACCACAATCAATTTGGATGGATTGGTGACCGATAACACAGATCTTTGGGCTGTGATGTTCGGCGAATCTCTTGGAAGAATCTTGGTATCTGTCAAACCAGAAAACACTTCAGAATTTGAATCAGCAATGGCTGGGAATGCAGTGGCACACATTGGTACGGTGGACGACAAGAAAACACTCCAATTCGAACTTGAAGGGGAACCCGTTCTCAAAGCATCCCTATCCAAACTACTCCACTCGTGGAAAGACACACTAAACATGGGGGGTGAACACTGATGATAGACACCGTCCGAGTTGCCGTGTTGTATGGGTTCGGCATCAATTGCGATCACGAAACAAAAGCCGTGTTTGAAATGGCAGGTGCAGAGGCCGAACGGATCCATGTGAATGAATTGGTCAATGGAGACAAGGACCTTGCAGATTACCACATCATGGCTGTACCTGGTGGATTTTCTTTTGGGGATCATTTGGGCAGCGGCCGCCTACTCGGCAACCGTTTGCGTTTTGGGATTCGAGAAATGGTTCAAGATTTCGTCAAATCTGGAAAACTTGTGATTGGCATTTGCAATGGATTCCAAGTTCTCGTCAAGATGGGGCTATTGCCTGGTGATGAGGAAGTCAGCTTGAGCCAAACAGCCAGCCTCACTCTGAACAATACAGGTCATTATGAGGATCGATGGGTTCACCTCGAATTCGATCCAGCCAGCCCCTGTGTTTGGACCAAGGGACTTGAGCGCATCCGCGTACCGGTGAGACATGGAGAAGGAAAATTCGTGACCACGATTGATGCCAATCTGGATGAATGGGCTGAGAACGGCCAACTTGTCGTTCGCTATGTTGATCCAAACGATGCATATCCAAGCGCGGGTGATGAGTCCCTACCCTTCCCAATCTGCCCCAATGCGAGTATGCGAAACATCGCAGGCGTTTGTGATCCAACAGGGAGGGTGTTTGGTTTGATGCCCCACCCTGAGGCAAACCACAGCACATGGTTGGGTGCAACTTGGACCCGTGAAATGCCCGAACATGGTGAAGGCGAAGGGATGGCAATATTCCACAATGCAGTCAATTTTGCCAAAGAAAATCTTTGATTGGAGCCGCAAAATCGGCCTAAACCTTATTGCCTCCAATGGAAACCAACATTCATGCAATCCAGATATCAACCAGACACAGTCGTCATCGGCGAATCAACCCCACAAATGGGACAAGCAACAACTTCTCCATTTGGTGCAACAGGAGTACTCATGCCATCCCGACCGATGCAAATGATGGGTTTCATCGATGCGGTAAAGAACGTCTTAATCAACAATTATGCTGGTTTTGAA
>CATISE010000087.1 GCA_949538655.1 Marine Group II euryarchaeote MED-G33
AATCCTCTGATGTTTGCAGGATACATGTCTGGTGGACAACTCATGCTCACGAGTGATATCGAAAATTTCCCTGGTTATCCTGAAGGAATTGGAGGGCCAGAGATGATGATGGACTTGCGAGCACAAGCTGAACGCTTTGGTCTCGAAGTTCAAGATCGCAATGTTGGCAGTGTTGATTTCAGTTCTCAACCGTTCAAAGTTGAGACTGAAGGTGAGGATTTCTATGCCCATGCTGTCATCATTTGTACTGGTGCTGAAGCGATTTGGTTGGGTGCTGAAGGGGAAGAAGAACAGAAAGGTAGAGGCATTTCCACATGTGCTACCTGTGATGGGGCGTTTTTCAAAGACGAGGAAATCATTGTTGTCGGTGGTGGCGATTCCGCCATGGAAGAGGCGACATTCCTGACTCGATTCGCTTCAAAGGTGACTTTGGTCCACCGAAGAGATGTGTTCCGTGCTTCCAAAGTCATGTATGACCGCGCGGTAAATCATCCAAAGATTGAGTTTGAAACCTTCCGACAAGTCAAGAAATGGCTGTCTGATGAAAAGGGTCTCACCGGAGCCATCCTTGAAGATCCAAGAGATGGAAGTGAGCATGAAATCTCTTGCACGGGTGCGTTTATTGCGATTGGTCACAAACCGATTACCCAATTCCTAGGAGGCCAGGTCGAGACCGATGATGAAGGATATCTGGTCCACTCAGAGCACACGATGACAAATGTTCCCGGCGTCTTTGCGGCCGGAGATGTTGTCGATACTCGCTATCGGCAAGCGATTACAGCTGCAGGGCAAGGTTGCGCAGCAGCGATAGATGCAGAGCGTTGGCTTGAAGACAACGTCCACTGAGCGGTGGGTATGGAGGACCTTACCCCTGAGGACAGGGCGCGCTATGCGCGGCATCTGACTTTGCCACAAGTGGGCGAAGAAGGGCAAGCCAAACTCAAAGCGTCCAGAGTATTCTGTGTGGGTGCCGGTGGCCTCGGATCTCCTGCCCTACTCTATCTTGCAGCAGCTGGAATCGGACACCTAACCGTCATCGATGATGATACAATTGAACGGAGCAATCTACAGCGACAAATTCTGCACTCTGATCAAGATGTGGGATTATCCAAAGCAGAATCTTCAATGCAGCGTTTGCGCCAATTGAATCCATCGATTTCGATCGAGGTTCATACAGAAAGGCTGACTTCTGAAAATGCAATCGAAAGAATCCAGGGTCACGATATTGTCGTTGACGGCACCGACAATATACCGACTCGATATTTGGTCAATGATACATGTGAATTACTTCGCATACCTTGGGTCTATGGAAGCATTTACCGTTTTGAAGGACAGGTTTCTGTATTCAATTTAGATGGTAGTCCAACCTATCGAGATTTGTTCCCAACGCCACCACCCCCTGAATCCGTGCCCTCTTGCGAGGAGGGAGGTGTACTCGGTGTCCTGCCAGGGGTGATCGGTTCTATTCAGGCGACGGAAGTCATCAAAATTCTAATTGGAATCGGCCAACCATTGCGTGGGAAACTACTCATTTACGATGCACTTGACATGACGATGCGGTCTCTGAAATATTCAGCCATTGATCGAGAACCGATTACGGAACTAATTGATTACGAGGGGTTCTGTGGAATCAAAACGATGACCATGCCATTCGTTGAAATCTCCCCCTCCGATTATACGGCCCGCCGGCAACATGGTTGGAATCCACTTTTCATCGATACTCGAAATACCATTGAGGCAAGTATTGTCACGCTCCCAGATACGGATTCGTTGATCCCCCATGAGGAAATTCTGACGGTTGAATTGCCAAAAGATCGCGATATTGTGCTGTATTGCAGAACGGGTGGTCGTTCAGGTATGGCCGCGTATGCACTTTCTCAAACAGGTCATGATTCGACGAAACTCTTCAACCTTGCAGGAGGCATTCACGCTTGGCATGTGGAGATTGACCCCTCGGTCCCAAAGTACTGATTTTAGCCCATCCAGAAGGGCCATGTTCAAAGGTCGTCGGAAACGGCCGTAGGCCGTTCTAATGGCATCCATTATCGTCGCAGATGAGCAGGAGGGGCGACGCAACCTCCTCGCTGGTACTCTTGAGCGTGAGGAATACTCTGTAACACGAGCAGGTACTCTGCGCCAATGTGAGGCCACAGCACTGGCCACAATGCCCGATGTTGTGCTCATCGATGGGGAATGGAAAACAGGAGATGCCATCGATGCAGCGAGCCGTCTTTCATCCGATCCTGAATTTGCCCTCAAATGTCGAATCGTAGTCCTCTCATCAAACGTCGGAGAGGAATACTTGGTTTCTGCTGCGAAAGCCGGAGTATCCGAGGTCATGTCAAAACCGGTCGATATGAATCAATTGCTTACTCAGTTGGATAAACATGCCAAGAAACTCTTCGTAGAACCTCCGGCAGAAATTCGGACTGGGAGTGGAACTGGTTTCTTTGAGGTCAGCGTATCGCCAGGCGACCCTTCTTGGTCACTGCCAATCTTGCAAGAATTACTGGGCGAAGGTGCCATTGATTCCGCCTTTGTTGGAGATTTAGTTTCCCGAATGGATGAAGATATCGAAATCGGCCATGATGTATTGGAACGCCTCCTAAGATTGGCATTTGACGAATTGATTCTTGGCGCTGAAGTCAGCGTGGATCTTGATGAGGATTTGTCAGAAGAAGATCGAGATGCTGCAATTAACACAGCCAAAGCTGAACGTCGTTCGAGGTTGATCGATGCCATGGAGGCTCAAGCGGAAGTCATCGAAAGCGAATTGGATGAACAACTCGAACGCTTGTTGGACCCCCCTGAAGAAGTAGCCATTTTGACGAAATTCACTGGAATGGTTCCGGTCGACCCAAACACGCTGAAGATGACGAAACTCTCACTCGAAATCATTCGCGATCTGTTTTGGGATATGGGTGTTCCCGTGCGAGAACACCTGGGCATGTATTCGACACAATTGGAAGACGCCCAACAGATGGTGGTCGATTGCCTAGAAGCACTCCCTGACAGCACCTATGAAGAGGAATGAAAATGGATCGAATTTCATCTTCTTCGAAGGATTTTGGATTTGCTGAAAGACGAGATCATGTCAAACACCTAAAGCAAAGTGAACTTGGGAAACATCGTTTGCGTGTCGGACTTGGATTAGTATTCGTCGCTGCTTGTATCTCCTTTGCATTCATTCTATTGGATAATCAAAAAAGTATAATCAGCATCTTTGAAAGTGCTGGTTCTCTTGGCTTTATTGGCTTTTTAGTTGCCATATCTATAGCGATTATGTTACTGTTGCCAACACCGATTCTCAAGATGGTAGCTGGTGCAGTTTTTCCTCTACACCTTGCTGTATTGGTCAACTTCATCGGATCGATGATCGGCGGATTCGGCGCCTTCATTTTTGGCCGATGGTTGTTCAGAGAAGGTCTAGTAGAAGCGATTTCAAAGAAGCCGAAATTGGAACAAATCCATTCAGCCATCGGCGAAGAAAGTCTGCACCTTTCAGTTCTCGTACGACTTTCACCGGTGATCCCAGATGAATGGTTGAACTACATCTTGGCTGCAGGTCCCGTCAACACCAAGACGTTTGTAATCTCAAATTGTGCAAGCGTCGTGTATTGTTTTGTCTATGCATATTATGGCTGGGCGTTTGGAAAAATCGCCCTCGAGGAGGGTGGTTTGGCTGCTTTCTCAGAATCAACCAGTGCGCTTGTAATGTTGGTTTTAGGGCTGATTGCGACGATTGTTGCCACCGTGATTGTAACCCGGGTAACCATGCGTGCATTGAGTGACGTAATCGACGATGGAGATGTTGTGTGATGGCCGAAGGAAGGCACCCGTATCCTTTGTATGCCTTACCCCGGTCGAAGACTTCGGAGGAATTTGTTTGACTCAATCCGAACTACCCAAAATATGGGGTGCCGACTGGAAACCTCTGAGTCATTTGGACTTCTCAAATGATGTATCCATTTCTGACTTGAAAGAGGAATTAATTCGATTTATTGCAGAACGACATGATGGGCATCTACGCTTGGTTGGTTGGCTTTTCGATGAGATCAGTGAAGAATACTCAGGGAAAACATTGGATGGGCCTCAGTTCCATATATTCAGTGAAACCTTTGTCCAAAAATTATCTGAGAATCTCTCCAAACGTGCGGAAGAAGCTGGAATCATGACCACTGAAGTCATCCCTCGGCGAGGTGGTTTACTGCACCTTTCAAGACGTACCCAACGTTTCATACTAGATGTTCGGATTTGCTTTCGAAGAATTGCACATGCGGCGACTGTTACGGTCGATCAACGATTTGAATGGCAACGCTGGATGACCCAAACCAGAGCGCTTGATGAACATCTCAAAGACATCTTTACCACAGGTGTCGAGACACCAGATGGTGGGCGTTTTGGTGGGAAAGGATTCCGTTCAACTTGGCAAGAAGGAATTGTTGCCTGTGCCACTGCTCTTAATTTGGCAAAGGACCAGCCCGCTGGAATGCAGCATACTGGTGATATCGTTGCACCCATGATTCGTGATATTGGATTGGCCATGGCAATGGGGCAAACGCCGACCGATTTATTTGCGGCACAAGTTGGAAAAACGGGTTCAAACATGAATGGAGGTCACGAAGGTGCGGGTGGACGTGACCTGCATATCGGTGATCTTTCTCTAGGTGTATTGCCACCGACAGCCCCGTTGCCAATCGCTAGCGCGACAACCACCGGTATCGCCCTCGCCAGTCAGAGGCTGGGAATGACCCGGTTCCAACTAGCACCGGTCGGTGAAGGATGTTCATCCTCTGGTGAATTTTGGGAAGCGATGAATTTCGCCGGAGCGAGAGGTTTGCCAATCGCTTTCATGATCCAGAACAATCAGATTGCACTCGATACATTTGTTGTTGGCCAGTCAGCCGCCGAAACATGGGGTGACAAAGGTGTCGCCATGGGAATGCCCGCATGGACAATCGATGGTTCAAATCCACTTAATTTCCATGCCAGTGTAGCCGTCGCCAGAGAGTTTGCACTCGGTGGAGGTGGCCCTGTATTGATCCACGTTGAAACCATGCGAGGTTGTGGACATGCACACCATCATGATGACCTCTACTTGGGTTCGCCAAGCGGAACACCCCCTGGATATGTAGACAAGAACTTGCTCGCATATTGGGAAGCAAAAGATCCACTTCCGAACCATCGTAAATTATTGCGTTCGATGGGGATTGAAGAGGCGACTTTAATCGAAATGGAAGAGAATGAACAAGCCTATGTCGATGCGGGTCGAGCTGCAATGGAAGCAATGCCATGGCCCGAAGGAGACAGTGTTCGAAAGGGCGTAACTACCCTCCATGATGCTGATTCACATCAGATGCAACTCGATCGACTTTCCAAACCAGCCGACGAAGTGGATTCGAATATCGAAGTGGGGCAGGTGACGCTTCAATTCTCAGATGAAACCAATGCTTGGTCTTACTCACGGGCAATCCAAAATGCAATGGTTGCAATCGCTGAGAGATACGGTGCATCTACAGTATTCATGGGGGAAGACATGGAAGTTTCAGGAGCATTCGGAATGAATGTTCCACTGAAGAATAAGGGTCATTCAGATTTGCTATTGGACATGCCATTGTCCGAGGCCGTGATTGTTCACGCCGCAACGGGTGCAGCCCTGGGTGGCATGCGTCCTGTTGCAGAAATTCAGTTTGGTGGATTTGCCGCTCTGGCAATGAATGCACTAATCAACAACGCGGCCCAACTACGTTGGCGCTGGGGTGCAGATGTACCGATGGTTGTCAGGATACCACTTGGTGCAAAAACCCGCAGCGGTCCATTCCATGCCAATATGATTGAATCTTGGTTCATCAATGACCCAGGGCTGGTCATCGTGTTCCCCTCAAACCCACAAGATGCCTACGACCTCTTGGTGGAGGCCGCCGCACTTCCCGATCCTGTGGTCTATCTCGAGCATCTTGGGATGTATGGATTGCGAGGTGGAATTACTGGTTGGGGTGATCGTATCCACATGCAAGTAGACACTGAAAAGGTCACTCAAGCCATCAAGTCAGGAGAAACTTACAAACTAGGTAAGGCGAATGTTGTCCGTGGCGGACGCGATGCAACTATCGTTACATGGGGGGCCATGGTCCATGTTGCAATGAAGGTGGCAACAATGTTGGCAAGCGAGGGGAGGGAAATCGAAATCGTTGACCTTCGAACACTCGCACCATTCGACTCCGAGACTTGTGTCAATAGTGTATCGAGAACCGGACGATTGGTGGTCTTACAGGAGTCGCAATATACGGGTGGGCTTGGACATACCGTCAGCAGCCGAATTCAAGAAGAATGCTTCTGGAGCCTTGAAGCGCCAGCCGTGGTGATTGGAGCGATTGATACACCAGTCCCATTCGCTCCAACACTTGAGGATTATACCATTCCAACAGCAGAATTGGTGGCAGAACATTTGCGGAAATTGTGTGATTAAGGCTAAGACTGAGAAACGGGTGGAAGATACATGGTCGACTTTACATTGTCAGAAGAGCAACAAATGTTGCAGGAGCTTGCTCGCGAGTTTGCAGCCGAAAATGTTCGGCCAATGGCTGAGCATTGGGATCAAACAAGTGAGTTCCCAATGGAAGCGATTGAGGCTGCCCACGATTTGGGCCTGATGAACCTCCACATCCCCGAAGAATATGGCGGAATGGGGATGGGAACCATGGATGAAGTCGTTGTACAAGAAGAGTTTGCATGGGGTGACCCGGGCTTCGCTACAGCAGCCTATAGCAATGGCCTCACTGCAGCACCCATCATCACAGGTGGCACTGAAGAACAGAAGGCGAAGTATCTCGGTAGGCTGACTGAAGCACCCCGGATTGCAGCATATGCTGTGACTGAGCCAGGTGCCGGAAGTGATGTTGCCAGCATCCAAACCACTGCAGTCAAGGATGGAGATGATTACATTCTGAATGGATCCAAAATGTGGATTACGGGAGCGGGTAAAGCGGATTGGTTCTTCGTGCTCGCTTACACCGACAAAGAAGCCGGTTACAAGGGCATGAGTGCGTTCATCGTCGATGCCGCTTCCGATGGTCTTTCATTGGGAAAGAAAGAAACGAACATGGGTCAGCGTGCGAGCGATACTCGTTCCATCAATTTCGAAGACGTTCGGGTGCCGGAGGCCAATTTGGTCGGTGGCGTCGAAGGGAAAGGATGGTTCAATGCGATGACCGCTTTTGATCTCAGCCGACCGAATGTCGCGGCTCATGCAACCGGCATCAGCCGAGCAGCTTTTGAATACGCCTTACAATACGCTGATGAGAGAGAAACTTTCGGAAAGAAATTGCACCAACATCAAGCCATTCAATTCATGTTGGCCGACATGAAGACCAAGATTGAGGCCAGTCGAGCTTTGACTTGGAAGTCTGCTTGGCAAGCCGACAACGGCATTCGGAATACAGAAAGTGCCGCGCATGCCAAACGCTTTGCTGCAGATACTGCCATGGAAGTCACCACTGATGCTGTGCAAGTATTCGGTGGCTATGGATACTCAGAAGAATACCCTGTGGCCCGTTTGATGAGGGCAGCCAAGGTCATGCAAATTTACGAGGGTTCATCCCAAGTTCAGCGAATGATCATCGGGCGTGAAATCGTACGTAATCTCTGAGGTGGAAGTGTGAGATGCATTGTATTGGCCGCTGGGGCCAGTACAAGATTGGGTCAACCCAAAGCTCTGGTTGATGTAGGCGGAAAGCCACTCATTCAGTATCTTGTTGAACGGCTGGAAAACGCTGGATTGAACCCGGTAATCGTCACTCGTGCCGAACTCAGTGTGGATATTCTGTTGGCATTGCCTGAACGAACCGTGGTCATCAATCCCAATCCGGATGCTGGGAGAACTGGGTCCTTGCAGTGTGGATTGAAGCAAATCCTAGACACCAAAGGTGGTCAGCGGGCATTCAGTTTACTCGTCGCACCTGTAGATCGTCCTGGGTTTTCTGATGACACCCTCCAAGTGCTAATGGCAAAGGATGTCTGTGCTTGTCCAGCACAAGATGGGCGCGGTGGCCATCCCCTCTTGCTGATGCCAGATGATGTCAGCCGGATTCGGACGGCGGAACCCGATACACCACTCCGAGAATTGTGTTCACCTGTGCGGTTTGATGTCGATGATTTGCACCTTCATTTGAATCTCGATACCCCGGATGACATCGAGGTCCTTAGGGACCTCGCAATTTGAAATTGGGTTTGACAACCGAATTCTACGTCGGTTATCCCGCGATTGTGCTTAAGAGGAGAAGGAATACCGAGCGGCCCAATGAGGAAGGATTTGACCGCGGCATTTTGCGCTTCCTTGCTCATTTTCATGCTTCTACCTACGACCATTTCTCTTCAATCAGATTTGGACGAAGTCGTTGTGTCGGATGGTTCTGCACGAACCGCATCTATGGGCTCCTTGGCTTGGGAATGGGCACAGAAAGCTGGAGGTTCAAGCGGGGATGATCAGAGTAATGCTATCGTTGTCGATTCAAATGGTGATATTTACGTCACTGGGGCCTTTGAGCAAACGGCGACATTTGGCAGTACCACTCTAACCAGTGCAGGGGACGATGACATCTTTGTCGCCAAAATGAACAGTAC
>CATISE010000088.1 GCA_949538655.1 Marine Group II euryarchaeote MED-G33
AGGTTCGGCTTCGGCTTCGGCTTCGGCTTCCAGTTCTGGTTCTGGTTCTGGTTCTGGTTCTGGTTCTGGTTCTGGTTCTGGTTCTGGTTCCGGTTCTGATGGAGCCGAAATTGTGAATGTGGCTGATGCCATCATCTCGTGGCCATTGTCACGGAACAAGCGAGCATCATAACTCCCTGCTGGATACTGATCCCCAGAAAAAGTGACTGAACCTGCTGTTTTGCCCTCGCCGGGTTGTTGGGTTCCGCTGACGTATAGCCAGTTACTCCCATGCTCAGCATGAGGAGCACCGGAAGCGTAGATGCCAATCCATGCCTGGGGTGAGCCTGAACTGCCGGAAAAACCGACGGTGAATGGCGTGCCTACTTCGGGGTTTTCTGGCTCGACGAAAATCGTAGTTTGAGTGGGAGCCTGGATCTTTGTTTTGACTTCTTCTTCAAATTCTTCAATATCCTCTGCAATATCAACGGCCTTTTCTTTGGCTAAACTTTCGATTCGATCTAACTCCGACATCGCTCTTTGTCGGGCTGCATTTTGTACTGTAACTCCTGGCAACCGCGCAATCAATTGTTCCAAATGGTCATTGACCAGAGGACGGATGGTCTCTACTTTTGCAGCTGGATCTTCCAGTGCATCATGATATGCTTGGAAGGCGGCGATGAAGTCAGACTCTGAGACCATGAGGGGGACACGATGGCAAACGGGTTTGAATCTGATGCTTCATCCCTCTCGGCTGTTCCGTTGAATTCATGAGGCGTATTCCGGTCGAACGACCATGAAGCCTATCGAGACAGTCGCAATCGTCGGTGCCGGAAACATGGGTAGCGGCATTGCTCAGAAGACCGCGCAAGAAGAATTTCCCGTGCAAATGGTTGACCGCGAACAACAATGGGTTGACCGTGGACAAAATACGATTGCCAAATTACTTGGTGAGGCTGTAGAACGTAGAATCTTCTCTGAAAATCAAGTCGAAGAAATTCTAGCGCGTGTTACTGGTGTTGTCGGTGTCGAAAATGTTGCTGCAGATACAGATTTAGTCATTGAAGCAGTTTTCGAGGATTTCGATGTCAAAACCGCTGTCTTCAACACTCTAGACGAAGCCTGTGGCGAGGAGACAATCCTTGCATCCAATACATCCTCCCTCAGTGTCAATGCATTGGCCGAAGCAACCGCACGGCCAGATCGATTCGTCGGTTTGCATTTTTTCTATCACCCTGCAAAGAATCGATTGGTCGAAGTCATCCCATCAGAATTGTCCAGTGAAGAAACCATTGCACGTGTAGAGCAATATTGTAAGATGCTAGGAAAAGTTGTCATTGTTTGCAAAGACCGTCCTGGTTTTGTGGTCAACAGATTCTTTGTGCCTTGGCTCAATGAAGCCTGCTTACTCTTGGAAGAAGGAGTGGGGACGACTGCACAAATCGATGCTGTCGCATGCGCCGCTTTCGATATCGGCATGGGTCCTTTCGCACTGATGAACCTGACTGGTCCACCCATTGCTCTACACTCGACCAACTACCTAGCAGAGCAACTCGAAACACCACGATATACCGGTGCGAAGTCCCTGCAAGATCTCGTGGAGTCAGGCGTAATGTGGGAAATCGATGATGAAACCGAATGCAATGAAGATTCCACCAAAATCATCGCTGAGCGGTTGCTGGGGCAAGTCTTTGCCGTATCCGCACAAATTGTCGCCGAAGAGATTTGCTCGATGGAGGACGTGGATCGTGGCGCTAAAGTAGGTCTTCGTTGGATGAATGGACCGTTTGAAATCATGAATGCACTCGGTCTTGAAGAAGCCCATCGGATGGCCAGTGCCTATGCTGAACTTGCAGAATTCGATCTACCCCCATTTTTTGCAATGAAAGCTGAATCCGGCCATGATTGGGAATTCAATTTTGTCGATGTTGTACAAACCGATGGAATCGCAACCGTACGTCTAAATCGACCTGAAGCGATGAATGCACTGAATGAAACTCTGGTCACCCAACTGGGTGCTGTTCTGGATGATTTGAATTCAGATTCTTCTGTGAAAACCATCGTCTTAGAAGGAGCCGGGAAGGCCTTCGTCGCAGGAGCTGATGTGAAATTCTTTGTCGATAAAATCCGCGCAAATTCTTTCCCCGATATTTACGATTTTACAGCAACTGGCCATGATGTATTGAACAAGTTGGAAAACAGCCCGAAGACGACTGTGGCCTTGACCACTGGTTTGGCGCTAGGCGGCGGTCTTGAATTGGCTTTGGCTTGTGATTACCGAGTTGGAACTCGACGTAGCCAATTCCGATTCCCAGAAACCAATATCGGTATCTATCCTGGATTGGGTGGAACTCAACGAACCGTTCGGATCTGTGGAGTTGAAGCCGCTCGTTGGGCTGTTCTTGCAGGAAATTTCGTCGATTCTAAAACCGCACATGCTCTTGGAATCCTGACCCATTTGGTCGAACCTGCTGAAGTTACTACAACTGTTCAATCGATTAATACTTCTGGAAAACCAGCGAACAAATATACCGGCCAACCGCGAAATCCTGAACATCCTGTATCCGCATTTGCAAGTGCATTCTACAGCGATGGAAACATGGCTGGTCTTCTGACCGGTTCTTGCCCTGATGGATTTGATGCTGAAGATCGAAATGTAGGTCGTCAATTGAAATCTCTGAGTCGTACCGCTCCAATCGCCTTACGAATGGCGAGTGAATTGCTCGACTCTGCTGTTGATACCGGGGATAATCTCGAAGCTGGACTTGCACTAGAGTTGGCAAATCTGGAAGACATCTTTGGTACTTCAGACGCTTTGGAGGGACTCTCCGCCCTCATCGAAGGTCGCCGACCAACTTACACAAATGGCTGATTAGTGCTTTAATCGCCGATGATGATCCATATTGGCTGAGTTCCAATACGAAATTGCCTGTAGATAGAAATTAACGATACCAGCCAAAATCATGCTTCCACCTTCTCTTTCTTAGCGAAAATCCATAGGAACAGATTTGTCCTTGACCTGTTCTCTAATTTGTCCTTCTTGGCAGCCTCGAGTTCATCATATCCTACTTCCCATTCATCAATCCAATTTTTTAGCCATTCATCCATGTGTATACCTCCAACCAGTGTGGATAGTAAACCGTTGTCGCCCGTTATATTTAGACTGTGGAGTTGTAAAGTTTAAATTAAGGTGCAACTTCCACACCATGTTACATTGGTAACACCGAGATGAAAATATGCCTGAACCCCCGATGATTCTACCACATGATGACATGAAAGAAGTCGACTCAAGTATTGTGACAACTGAAGGAATGGGGGCCAGAATACGTCAAATATTCACTGAACATCAAAGTGAAGAGCATAACCTTGCTTGGGAAGTTGAAGCCTCTGTTGAAGCCCTAGACGTATTCACAAGTCGCTGGACGATAGAAATTCTCGCAACATTGTACATCGCGGGCGAGAGGCGCTTCAATGAATTGCGAAAATTGTTGGTTGGCATCTCAAGTCGAACGCTCTCTGATAAATTGAGAAAATGCACGGAGAATGGATTGATTGACAGAATCGTTGTCGATGGGCCTCCAATTCGTGTCACGTATCGCTTGACCGATCATGGACAGACTGCAGGTAGATTGCTAGGGCCTCTCGTTGCTTACATGAAATTGCAGAAAGGTTCTATTCAACAAAAATAGTCGTACATAGACTACTCAGTGTCCGAACACTGGACCAATTGCTTCAATAAGCACTGAACCCAAAGAGATTCGATGGCACTGCTACAGCAATGGCACCGTCAGCGCCCTTGGCTCATGGCCGGGGTGGCTGCAGTTGGAGCTAGTCTTGGTGCCGTCATGCCTTGGAATTGGACCGCTTCTGGGGTGATTTCTACCCAAGCATCCAACCCGTGGGAACACCCACTTCGGCAACGAGTTCTGCAGGTCCTTGATGCACAACCTGGTTTGGCCTATCGTGAATTACAACGTGAACTCGGTGCTGCAAACGGCACACTTCGCCATCACCTCGATGTACTCATAGCCAATCGATCGATTACCGTGGTTCCCGTCAATGGACGATCTTGTCACTATGCGGGCGCACCACAGCAAATTGAAATTCTCAAAGAAATGAACGTCGGAGATTCTGAGAGGGCGGCTCGAATGATGCCCGTTGGCTTATCCGGTGCTCAGCGTATCGTTGTGGCTCGCTTGATGAAGACACCCCTCCCCAAAAGTCAAGCTGAACTCAGTCGGGAATTGGGTCGCTCCCGAGCAACTGTGCATTCTGCGATCAAAGTTTTGCGCCGACGTGGTATTGTTCACAGTCATGAACTCAAGTTGGCACCTCACCTCGAAGGGTTACAGGCCTCGGGTGTTCAGTATGAATGGCTGGATGAACGTCCACTTCCCGAGTAACTCCGCTCTTGCGTCTTGGACGACATAGTTAGGCCTGAGTCGCTTTTGATGTCGGAGAGGTTTTGAGCCCCCCCGCTACGGACATCGCCTATGCTGAACATGCGATTGGCTGAACAGCCTGCACCTGCGGGCAGTCGTGATGTCAATCAACTGGTCAGTTGGATCCTCGATACGCTTGAATTCGTGCGTCGTAGTGGTGATGAATGGACTGGAGACGGGGTTCACACTCCGATTCATCGAATCCTGTGCGAACATATGCTTGCAAACCCCGGTGATGGATGGGATGCGCAAACATTGGGAGATGAATTGGGACTGTCGCCGACCGCCATACAATATCAATTGGGCAAACTCAACGAATGTGGGCTCACAGCAGCTGTCAACCGTGACGGGTGGCGTGTACATCATCTCAGAAATGGTTCTCTTTCCAATGCGGTAGAACTCATGGCCACAGAAGCAAGAATGGTTTTGCAGCAACGCCTTCAAACTCTAGAGGGGTGGATGACAGAAAGCGAAACAAGAATGGCAATTGCATCTGAGAAAAAAGATGAGGCACCATTCCACATTCAAATCCGTGGCCGAGCCCCCCTTGTTGAAGGACAGGATGAGATGGATGCATTCCTACTTGATCTTGGTTTACTAGGTGATCGTGTTCGTAGACCCACTGATGGCAGTGCCCCTCTTGGAAGATTGATGTTTGAACACCTCCTCAATGCACATGCTCCGCTTTCATTGGATGAGGCTTTGGAAAGTTGGGGTACGACCCGACCACGCCTCACTCGAACACTCGACAGATTCAGAGCTGCAGGACTTGCAGAAAGAATCCCTCGTCTTGATCGGCTCCCCGTAACCCTGTGGTCAGCTCTGCAAACACAGCATGCTCGACGAGGTAGTGATTGGTTGATGAAGAAAGGTGGACTTTCTAGAATCGATGAAAAAGTCGCAAAGAAAGTGATCAAATCATTGGAAGATGAATCGTTTAATGTGGCTACATGTGAGAAAACTTTTGCCACAATCCCACCCAATGAACAGATGGTTTTGCTCAATTTGTTGGGTGGTAAGTTGCCCATCGGTTGGCGACTATGTGGGGCCAAAGCGAATCAGGTTTGCGAGCGTGTTTTGGCAAAAGTAGACCGGACTTTTAGACGGATTAAGCGGGTTGCAGAAACACTGGAAAAAGTCATTTAGTTATTTGTTAATAACTAACTATTTTCGCTTGAATGTGTGATGTTTCAAACCTTCAGCGAGAGCAATCGCTTCTGGTACCGCCAAAGTATTATGACGACGATTTGAATAGGCTTCAAAGGCGAGATTCAGTGGTTCTCCAATCAATCTGAAATCCTTAATCGCATGAAGATGTGGCCGTAATTCACGTCCACCCGGAAGTCCTTTCGTGAATGAAATCGCATGTTGTTTCATATTGCGCGCAGCATAGGGGCCACCAATTTCGTCAACCAATTCGACATAGCGGTTCCAGGCCCAGTGCTTTTGCCCTGCCTCACCCAAATCCCCCCATGGAGCTTCGAATTCTTCCCACCCCAATTCTGATTTGATCCGACCAAAAATACACGGGTCACCAATGGCGCCACGGCCAATCATCAAGCCTGATGCACCTGTAACTTCGAGACATAATTCAGCACTACGGGAATCGACAATGTCTCCGTTGGCAATGACTGGTACGCCATATGGTTCGACGACTTCAACGACCTGACGTATCAAATCCCAATCAGCCACACCTCGGTATTTCTGAGCCAATGTCCGACCATGTACACAAATTCTCAAAACCCCCAATTCAGCACAGCGCTCAGCAATTTCTAGAACTGTGATGGATCCTTGACCTGTGCCCAACCGCATCTTCACCGAGATCGGCTTGTCACTCTCCTCGATACAACGCGATACCATGGACACCAGATTGTCGGGGTCCCCCATCATTGCAGCACCTGCACAGGTTTTGGTGACTTTAGGTGCAGGACAACCAAAATTCAGATCGATAACGTCAGCAGTCTCTGACAACAAGCGAGCAGTTTCAACCATCTCATCTTCTATGCCTCCAAAAATCTGGGGAATAAATGGTGATTCTCTAGGATGTGTTTCGACCTTTGCCCATGATTTGGCATCTTTCCGACTGAGGCCACTGGCAGCAGTGAATTCGGTTGCGGTGAAATCTGCGCCCGCTTCACGAGCAAGTAAGCGATAGGCTACGTCGGTTACGCCAGCCATCGGTGCGAGGAACAATGGAACTTGTTCCGACACAGCTCCACCTCACTGAGAGAACTCAGAAAGTGGATTCCCATTCGGTAACATCTTGCATGGTTTCCCATGTTTCATCATCCATAGTGCCGCGAATCTTGAGAACTTCTCGCGAAAGGAGCCAGTAAATTAGAGCCAAACTTTGCTTACCCTTGTTGTTTGCAGGGAGGCACAAGTCAACATTTCGGAGGTTGTTGTTCGCATCACAGACTGCAACAACCGGCAACCCAGTGCTAACTGCTTCCGAAAGGGATTGTTGGTCGGCCTGAGGGTCTGTTACGACAATGAGTTCAGGTTCGATGTAAGTGCGCAGTCGTGGGTTGGTCAGTGTTCCAGGGATGAAGCGCCCCACGATGTGCATTGCGCCAATCGCTTGAGCAAACTTTCGTGCAGGTCGCTGTCCATACTGCCGTGCACTCACAACGAGGATGCGACTTGGATCAAAGCGATTGAGGAATTGTGAAACGACTCTCATCCGAGCGTCAGTTTGCTCCAAATCAATCAAGTGCAGACCTGTTCCATCAGAATCATCACTGAGGAAAGGTTTCATGTCTGCACTCTTCTGAAGAGCACCGATGTTTACCTTGTGAACCAGATAGGTTTCCTGAGGTAGCAGCATTGATTCGGTCATTTCGAAGCCTCGTGCGGCCTCGCCACCCACCCTCTCTTCATAACCGCTTCGCTCTCGCACGCGAGATTTTCAGACGCAGTATCCCGAATAGAGGCATTTACCAAATCTCCAACTTACAGGCGAGACAGGGCTGGAAAACGCTTAACTTTCAGTGGACTCCGATTCAATCATGGGCGAGACTCAATCGGTGGAAGCCGCCCTAGACCTTTCAGGTGCCATCACACAAGGAGAGCGCCGCGAGGATGGGTATTGGAAGAATGTCAAAGGTGAACCCCTGCCGGTATCAGCATCCGATTTAGAGAGGCACACATATTGCCCAGTCTCCTGGCAATTGTCGAAAGCAGGAGTCAGCGGAGAGGGTGAAGCATTGCAGAAAGGGATGCGAGAACATGACCGTATTCACAAGAAGATGTTGGATTACAAAAACTCTGAAGCTAAGGCATCTCAAGAACTTGTAATTTGGACTTGGTGGATTACTGTTGTTTGTGCCCTTTCCGCTGATTCGGCTGCATTCTTCTTTGTAAATGAAGGGACTATTTCTGAAGATTTCATCCAAAATGTAGGCCGCTACCTCATCGTTTTAGCAGCAGTTTGGTTGTTGTTGGCGATCATGCTCATTTCTTTACCATGGCGCAGATGGTTGGGTAAACCCTTTGGATTGGCACAACCCCCTGAAATCGATGCAAGTGGGTTAACGGAAAACGTTGAAGGCTCCAACATTGGAAGTTTGGATGCAAGTGGAATCGGGGAAGGTGGTGTAACCGAGTTTCGATTACTCGTAGCATCAATTGCTGTTGCTTTACATGGTTTGGCAATCTATTGGGCGGAAAACAGAACTGTTCTGACATTCGCCCTGATTGTATTCACATTGGCTTGGTTGCTATTCTCTGCATGGCAATTGCATCGAGTGTTGATCAAAGATCGAGAGGCATTGGATGCAAAGAAAGAAGCGGGGTTGTCTGAGTCTGAAGAATTGGCATATAGTGACGATTCAAATCAGGCAGCCTTACTCATCGATGAAGACATTGGACTCCGCGGTCGACCCGATCAAATCGTCAAGATTGACAACCAATTCATCCCTGTTGAACAGAAAACTGGGAAAATACCGGTTCACCCGCATGATAGTCATCGAATGCAATTGCTAGCATATCTCCATCTCGTGAGCAAAACAACGAACTCTGAACCAGAATATGGAATTCTTCGCTATGGCGGAGATTCACTGTTCACAGTCGCATGGGATCAAACTGGAAAAACTGATCTTTATCAATCAATTCAGGAAATTCAACGTCTCATGGTTGAAGGTGGAGCGAAGAGGAATCATGAGAGAGAAGGGAAATGCCGGAATTGTTCACGTCTAGCGAGTTGCCCTCAGAGTTTGATTTGATTACTCAAATTCAATTGTAGGCGTGCATTTCTCAAAATCGTCATCAGGGAAGGCCAAGCAAGGGCGGATGACGGTGACGACCAGAGTCCACGAATCCTGATCGTCAACAATCGTTAGGCCTGTGTTCCAACCTGTGCCTCGTCCATCGACCGTGAGGCTCCAGACTCCACTATCAAACGGATTTTCATTTCGATCTAATTCGATTCTTTCAGGCTCATAAGAACCGTTGTCGGCCATGACATCGTATATTGGATTGGATTCATCACAGTTGATTGGATTCCCAGAACCATCGTCTTCACAAGATAGTAACTCAACTTGCACATACCGAATATCAGAGTCACCAAGGTGGTAATTCACCGTTGTTTCAAAGTTGATGACAACGCCTTGAACAGTATCATCCACAGGAATTGGTGTGAAGAGGGTTTTCTGAGTCTGGGTTGGAAGAAGTTCTGAACCATCGACGACGAATGTATGGGAGAGATCGTATTCCGTGGGTGTTTCCTTGACTTCAGGGAAACCTCTGGCACCTTCCATCATTTCCCGACCAAGTACGAGAGATAGACAACCAGGCATTGCCAGTGATACGAAAAGAACGGCCATGATGCCGCTCATCGTCTTCGTACGTAGGGTAGACACACCTTCTCCTCAACATTCGGGTGCAGGGGTTCACATTTCTGTGTGACGGCTTGAAGAATGCTTATTCTTCCTTCTTACGACGACGAACGCCACGACGTTTCGGTTTGGTTTCCTCTGAATCTGATTGGGGTGTCGGATCGGCATCTACACTAGGTTCAGACCCATCTTGGATGGTGAAATCACTACTGGCAGAGCGGACTTCATTGCCGACCACCGTGTTATCAACCATTGCCTCGACATTTACCTCTTGTCCAGGGAGAACGCCATCTTCACCAGTGAGTTCGAATATTTGTTCACGGTAATTTGCATCGGAAGCAGTCAACTCCACATCTTCATCGGAGAGGTGTTGTCTTGATTTGACATCGCCTAGGAAGGCATCAAGGTCGTGCTCTGGCATTTCATTCATAACTTCGCTGAGGTCTGTAGTTCCAACCGTGTCCTCAGCCTCCTCATCTTCGGCAGCGATTGATTCGGCGGCGATTCGAGCTGCCTCCTTGTCATCGAAATAGGTTTCAGCCTCCGTTAGATTCTCATCCCATTCGCCTTCCCACTGTTCTTCATCGAATCCAAGATCGCCTGTATGTTGATCGAACCCTTCGGAACCTCGAACAATCTCATCTTCATCTTCTTCATCTTCTAGAGGGGCTTCATCAGCTTCGACAGGCAAGGGTTTGAATTTGCGTTCACGTCGAGTATAATGTGCCCCGAGATCTTGCTCAGCACCACAATATGGACAGTGTTCTAGCATCGAAGGGATGGTTGAATTGCATTCAGTACAATCGTGGAATTTAGCGCGGCCGACCCGCAGGTCGAAATCACAGTGTGGACAGATATCTTCATCGCCTTCAATTTCACCATCACATGCAGGACACAAGTCGTATGTTTCGCGATCTGCATCTGCCAATCCACGTCGTGTGAGAATAACGGCTCCCACCAACGCACCCAATGCGATCAGACCCGCGATTGCAAACAGAATGATTGATGATGAATCACTACCATCTGAAATTTCGGCACCGCCATC
>CATISE010000089.1 GCA_949538655.1 Marine Group II euryarchaeote MED-G33
CTTGCTTGACGAGAAATCGTATTCCAACCAGGTGGGTCATTTGAAGAAGGTTCAGTATCTTTGATATCATACAAATCGAGTCTCGCATTCATCCTGTCTGCAGTGTAGGCTAACCAATCAGAATCGGCCATTCGAGATGGGATGTCACAGAAGCGTACACCGACCCTTTCGACTTTGTCGCCATAACAGGGGCCAATGCCACGTTTGGTAGTTCCAATCTTGGTATCGGTACCATCGATTCTTCGGTGAAATGGTAGATTGACGTGAGCTCTTTCGCTAATCCAAAGGCGCTGGCCTTCGGGTCTTTCTTGACCGAATGCATACCAGTCTTCCAGTTCTTTCTCTAACGTCCATGGATCAATGACCATTCCATCTCCAAGCACGAGTTGACATTCAGGATAAGTGATTCCACTGGGCAGATGATTCAACTTCAGAGTGCGGTCACCGATGACAATCGTATGCCCTGCATTGTTTCCACCTTGGAATCTAGCAACCCAACTGACCTCACTTGCGAGTTGGTCAACCATCTTCCCTTTTCCTTCGTCCCCCCACTGTGCACCGAGCACCACTGTGGCAGGCATGGACGTGGCGCATTGCAGACCATCCATGAACCTGCCCACTGTCTTAATCTCGATTTGCATAGACAATTTGATGCAAATATACGATTACTTTAAGTCCAGAATCCCCTATCTCATTTTACGTATGTTGGAGGTATGGAAAATTGGAACAAATTCAGAGTGAATGTAGTATTGCTCTGGAGCCACCCAATCCAATTTAAACCGTAGTGTTTAAATACCACCGAGTATAGATGTTAACCCGAGGTTGATTAGTATGGTCGAAAAGAGAGCGGAATCAGAAAGAAAGAGCAAGAACACACGAAAGTCCCCACTTGGTGCAGGACGTCCATCCCAGCGCCGAACTGTGGGACAGACGACCCCATGTACCCAATGTGGTGCAACGGAATGGGATGAAGACATAATTCGAGGTGAGACCTATTGTGTCCCATGTGGCAATGTTGTCGAACAGAATGCCATCGACCCTGGTGCCGAGTGGACCAACTACTCAGATGGAACGGATCGCTCACGAGTGGGTGCTCCAACCCGCGAGTCTCTTTCTGACAAGGGCCTCAATACGACCATCTCACGCAGCGATATTTCGGGTTCAGGCGCAGCCCGTCATGGTATCAAGGGAAGCGATGCCAAGCACTGGCGTCGACGAGCCCTCATCGATGAGCGAAGCAAGACCCGCTCCTCGCGCGCGCGAAACCTCACCAAGGCAATGCAGTTCATCCGAGACCGAGGCAAACTCCCACCCGCTTTGGTAGAAGAGGCAGCACGCCTCTATCGTCATGCTGCGGAACAAGGAATCGTTACAGGCCGTAGTATTCGAGGTGTATCAGCCGCTTGCGTTTACCTCGCAGCACGACAGGCCAAATTGCCACGTAAAATCGAAGAGATTGCAGAATCTTTCGATATGACTGGTGAAATGGGTGAGAAGGAACTCAAACGAACCATTCGCTTGGTCGCTCGAAAACTCAATGCTCACCACGTCACAGGACCAGGGGAGTATCTCGACAAGTTCCACAGTGACCTTGGCCTGCCTGCACCTGTACTCGGTGAAGCCAACTATCTGTGGGGTCGCGTAGGTGAGTCCATGGAATGGCAAGGCAAGAAGCCTGCTGGTGTGGCCGGAGTCATGCTCTACAAGGCAGCTCAGAGCCGAGGTCATCCTCGAACACAGAAAGAGGTGTGTGATGTTGTTGGAGTCTCCGAAGTGACACTTCGTGGTCTCCTGCGGATCCTCGAAGTCCTCCTCAATCAGTTGGGTGAAGCACCGTCGAACTGAAGAAGTCTAGGCAGTTCGGATGTTCTACGGGCGCTTAGATCAGCTGGAAGATCGTCTGGTTTGCAACCAGAAGGCCGGGGGTTCAAATCCCCCAGCGTCCACTTGATAAATCACCAATCTTCTCTGAAGATTGATTCAAAAAGACAGTCGTCTCCGTGTGAACATGGGTCGCCCACTGGTTTCAGTATCGCTCTCGATGCTGATGTTGACCTCTTTACTGTGTATCGTCCCTCCAACCGTAATTGCCGACGAAACTTCGGGGATTGTCGAGCCAATCTGTAATGCCAATCGCAACGAGACCTGGACTGTTGGCCTCATCTACTGCGATGATCGATCCAATGAGGATTACACTCTGTTTGCCCCAATTTCTTCAGCCAGTACATATCTCATTGATTCCCACGGTCGGGAGATCCATTCTTGGACATCTTCGAGTGGTCTTCGCCCCGGACTTTCAGCCTACATGCTTGACGATGGCGACTTACTGCGAACAGCAAACATTGGAACTGGTGGCGGGGGTTCATTCTCAGGCGGTGGGATAGCGGGCAAAGTTGAGCGTCTATCTTGGGATAGTCAAATGGAATGGGAATGGTACTACGTTAGCGACAATAAGCGTAGCCACCATGATATCGAACCCTTGCCAAATGGTAATTTTCTCATGATTGCTTGGGAAGCCAAGAGTGAGGAACAAGCGATTCAAGCGGGTAGAGACCCTGAGAAAATGTCTCAGAATCAATTGTGGCCAGATCATATCATCGAAGTCCAACCAATTGGGACCGATGAGGCGAATATTGTCTGGAAGTGGCACATTTGGGACCACCTTATCCAAGATCATGATTCTACCAAAGACAACTATGGTGTGGTCGCAGATCATCCCGAATTACTTGATGTCAACTTTGCAGATTCGGCAGGTCCAAACAAGTACAAGAGTGACTGGATGCATTGCAATGGCATCGATTACAATCCCGTTCTAGATCAGATTGCTCTTTCTTGTAAGAATACAAACGAGATCTACATCATCGACCACAGTACGACCACAGAGGAAGCAGCAGGTCACACTGGTGGGAACTCTGGCAAAGGAGGAGATATTCTGTATCGCTGGGGTAACCCTGAAGCCTACCGTGCAGGGGGCCCAGATGATCAGCAGTTGTTCGGTCAACATGATATCCAATGGATCCAAGAAGGTCGTCCCGGAGCTGGAGACTTGTCTCTATTCAACAACGGCAACGCTCGTAGTATATCCTATTCTTCCGTCGATGTGATTTCTCCACCTTTGGTCAATGGTGAATACGTGATTGAACCGGGGAGTGCATGGGGCCCAGTTGCACCCAGTTGGACTTGGGATCAAGGTACCGACATGTACGGGACAGCCATCTCAGGAGCTGAGCGTTTAGAGAATGGTAATACCTTGGTGACTTGGGGTCAACGTGGTACATTCTATGAGGTCAATCTCGAAGGAGAAATTGTTTGGGAATACATCAACCCAGTTGTCGGAAATGGACCGATGAACCAAGGAGAAACTATTCCACAAGGACAGAATCCCAATAGTCAGCAAAATACTGTGTTCAAGACGCACAGATACAACAGTTCGTTCCCCGGGTTTGTGGGCAAAGACCTGACCCCTGGAGACTACATCGAATCTTGGACAGACAATTGCAACAAGGAGGAGTCGATTCCTTGGGACTCAGATGGTGACGGTTGTATCGATGATACCGATGGTGATGGTATCAAGGACAATGCAGACATTTGCAGAGGTTTCGATGATTCGATTGATGTCGATGGTGATTCAATTCCAGACGGATGCGATGATTTGGTCGATTCTGATCAGGATGGTGTCGAAGATTCACTTGACATTTGTCCAGGATTTGATGATACCATCGATGTGGATAATGACAGTATACCAGATGATTGTGATGATTTAATCGATTCAGATGGGGATGGGGTTTCTGACGGGCAAGATGCTTGCCCTGGCTTTGATGACAATTTCGATACCGATAACGATGGAATCGCAGATGGTTGTGATGATCTCATTGATGCAGATAATGACGGTATCTCTGACTCCATGGATACTTGCAATGGACACAATGATTCAATCGATGTCGATACTGATGGAATTGCAGA
>CATISE010000090.1 GCA_949538655.1 Marine Group II euryarchaeote MED-G33
GCAGATTCGTATGAAAAAGCTGGACTTTTCGAAGAGGCTGGAAGAGTACGGAAGGTCCAGATGGAAAAGAGTGGCGCGGGCGTCAACATCCATGTAAAATCTGGAGACACTTACCATGACAGTGTCGTCATGAAAGATGATGACAAGCCATTGTAATCATTCATCGATTCTGAGTAAATCGAGGGGGATGGCGATCGGTGGCATGTGGTCACTGAAACGATGTCGACTGGTTTTCGGTGGAAAAACGCCCTCTGAGAGTGCCATCTCAATGACCTGCTGTTTGGTTAATGACTGCAATTTGGCAGCCGGCCAAATGTCGAGTTCAATACCATCATCGGACAAATAGTCAACTTTGATTACAGGAAGTCTCGATAATCCAATTCTCATTCCAACATGATACCGATGATGCCCATCTAGAATCGTGCCTGTTTCTCTGTCGACCAGCAGTGGTTTGGTGTATGCGCTCCACCTCAACGTCATTTCGTGCAATGTATCGACGTTTCGAGGTTTGACTTCCTCGTGTGGTTTCAACCACCCGATGGGGACCAACTCGACGTCCATGCACCTCCCACGGAATCAACGTTCAAATCCCTTCGCACGTCGATACCATCATGACCAAGGTGCCAAGGAAGGGGTTGATGGCGGAAAGCGCTTGGTTGGAGGGAGCCGTTGGCGACCTCGAAGGTGAATCCCTTCCTACTGCATTATTGGCGTGGAAAAAGGGGTTGCCTGAATCTCTACGAGAGGTTTGCAATCGAGTTGCAACCGCAGGTGGTGGGATTTGGTTGGTTGGGGGTTCTGTTCGAGAAGCTCTACTCGGCAACCCTTGGAAAGATCTGGATTTGACGACCACATTGAAACCGGATGAGATTCAGGAACTTTTCCCACGGGCAATTCCAACGGGAGTGCAATATGGAACGGTCACCGTTCGGACAAATGTTTCAGATCTTCAATTTGAAATCACAACTTTGCGAAGTGAAGGCTCCTATGGGGATGGTCGACGACCTGATGAGGTCTCATTCGGAAATTCACTGAAGAAAGACCTCTCGCGTAGAGATTTCACCATCAATGCGATGGCGATGGATCTCTCCAGAGATATTCTACACGACCCATATGGCGGTCAATCCGATTTGGAGGGGCAAATACTCAGAGCGGTCGGAGTGGCTGAGGAACGCTTGGGGGAGGATGGGCTCCGCTTGCTTCGGGCCTATCGATTCATGGATCGAGGAGGTCGAGGAATTTGGCAACCCGATGATGAACTTTCCAAAGCGTTGTTGTCATGTGGGAAAATGCTGGAAAATGTCTCCGAGGAGCGGGTTTGGTCTGAATTTAGACGTGTCTTAGAAGGGGAAAATGCAGCTGAAATTCTAGAGCGCATGAGAAAAGATGGGATGCTCAGTCGAATCCTTCCCGGCTGGGATGCACATATCGACCTGCAACACTTGTTGGTGACTCCTAAAGAGAATACTTTTGCATGTAGATTGGTACTTCTTGCTTCTAAAACCCCTCACGAAAGATGGCGTCGATTGGAACATGACTTGCGGGTACTGAAATTATCCAATCAAGAACGAGGGCTTGTGATGAATTTGCATCGTCTGCTTGGACACCTTCCCACCGATATTCAGGAGTATAGGCGTTACAGGGCGGATGCGGAGGGGTTAATCGATACACATCTCGCAATTGAAGAGGTTCTAAACCCTGTACAAGCAGGAAATGTTCGTGAAGCCCTATCGACACTTGCACCATTGCAAGCAGGGAATGAGCCACTGGTAGACGGGCATCTGCTCGCTAACGTGTCGGAATTGTCACCGGGACGGAGATTGGGGCGATTGAAAGAATGGCTCTTTAGGATTCAAGTCGAACTGGATTTACCAACCTCTGAAGAGGTGTTGGCCCATCTTGATCAATTGGATTGGAAATCTACTGACCCTGAATCCTGGCCAGATATGCGTTGGCCTTGATTATTCACTAAGAGATTCGATGTACTCGTCAGCTGTCAACAACTGATCTTCATCGAAATCGTGAGGGTCGACGAGTAGAATCCAACCCTCAGAGTAAGTATCATCTGTGACCAATTCTGGTGTACTTTCCAGCTCATTGTTAACCTCGAGTACTTTTCCAGCACATGGGGACGAGAATGTTTCACTCCCATCAGCGGAACGTAGAGAAAACAAAATGTCACCTTCACTGAATTCCTCAGCGACATCTGCTTCAATGATTCCAAACTCGTTGTCCGCTGCAGCATTGTCTGCTAGCGCATCACTGGGTAAAACAGCGAGAGTAATTCTAAGAATATCTCCCATTTCCTGCACCAGCAGGTCAGAAACACCAATCTTCCAAGTTCCTTCTTCTTTGTCAACAATTTGCATCCACAGATGATTCCGAGTGTATTTACGATCTGATAGGATGCTGAATTCCAGATAATCGTCCGCCATTATGTCGTCCTCATTGCCGCCGCGGCATCACGACATATTTCAATAAATCGCTTGTCAATTTTAGATTCCCGTCCATAGGACGGGTAGGCTTCATACATTGGATTATTTACAAGAGGACGGTAGCAGCAGCCGGGTAACACCATGCAATTCCAAGAGACGGAAGAACAAGGCATGATTCGAGAATTGGTCAGAGACTTCGCTGAAGAAGTTCTAGCGCCGACCTGTCTGGCCAGGGACAAGGCTCAGCAACCACCCATCGAAGAATGGGCTCAGTTCATCGAATACGGGTTACAATCATGTACCATTCCGGAAGATTATGGTGGTGTACCATTGGATGACATCAGTGAGGCCATCATCGTAGAAGAATTGGCCAGAGTAGATCCATCATTTGCCGTATTCTTCTGTGTCCACGTAGGTCTTTGTGCGAAGACAATCGATGTCCATGGAACTGAAGAACAGAAAGCAAAGTATCTACCGATGCTGGCAGCCGGAAAAGTTGGTGCATATTCACTATCAGAAGCCGGAGCGGGTACAGATGCAGCGGCCATGTCTTGCAAAGCCAAACTTTCAGAGGATGGAACTCATTATCTTCTAACTGGAGAAAAAATGTGGGTCACAAACGGTTCAAGTGCAGATATTTACGTTCTATTCGCCAAAGATGTTGACCACCCTGACTATGGTGAAAAGAGACACGGTGGAACAACCGCATTCATTGTCGAGAAGGATTTTGAAGGATTTATGGTCGGTAAAAAGGAAGACAAATTGGGAATCCGCAGCAGTGATACTTGTACACTCGTATTGGAAAACTGTAAGGTACCTGTGGAAAATGTACTCAAGGCTCCAGGTAAAGGGTTTCCAATTGCGATGAACGCATTGGATAATTCGCGGATCGGAATCGCCGCCCAAGGTCTTGGAATTGCACAAGGTGCATACGAATCCGCACTGAAATATGCGCATGAGCGTGAGGCATTTGGAGTTCCAATTGCTCGTCATCAAATGATTACATCTTACCTTGCAGATATGGCAACACAGGTCGAAGCTGCCCGACTCATGGTCTACAAAGCAGCTTGGACCAAGGAACAGCACTATCATCACGGTGGGCACCGACACTCAAAGGAAGCAAGTATGGCTAAACTGTTTGCTGGAGATACCGCAATGTGGGTTTCTGAGCGTGCTGTGCAAGTACTTGGTGGGTATGGATATACTACGGATTTCCCGGTTGAACGATTCTTCAGAGATGCGAAGATTACACAAATTTACGAAGGCACTCAGGAAGTTCAGAAGTTGGTCATCGCCCGTGCCATTAGCAAAGACGTTTGATTAAATTTGAATCAAGAACGGTCCCTTCACCATAAGTCACTGGCTTGGACTGTGGCTGGAATACGGTTGCGTTACCACCCACGATTACTCCCGATTCATCATTCCAGCGAAGAAAGACTCCTTCCCACAAACCGAGTACGGGTTGACCATTGTGCTCATGAAATTCCTGTATTCGTTGTGCTCGTGTTTCACCGAAGTGCTGCGCGAAGGATCCCCCTTCCTTCAACCAGATATTTCCATCATGATAATGCGCATTGATTTGGAAAGGAAGCAAATCAAAGGTTTCGAATGAGGGGGGGAAAACTATTGGCATATCGTTGGTCGTTTGCATTGTCGGGCAAGCAACATTCGCTCC
>CATISE010000091.1 GCA_949538655.1 Marine Group II euryarchaeote MED-G33
CACAATGGTACCGTTGCCTGGCAATTCCCAAATCGTGTCACAGACCATATCGAGGAACCATCGATCGTGACTGACGGTCAAGATACACCCATCGTAATTTTTCAACGTCTCTTCGAGTGCCTCCTTTGCATCCGTATCCAAGTGATTGGTCGGCTCATCAAGAAGAAGCATGTTGTTATCCTCAAGTAAAAGTTTCAGCATTGCGATTCGGGCACGTTCACCACCACTGAGTTTTTTCAGCGGTGTAGCAACCATCTCTTTGGTGAATTGAAATTGACCGAGCATTGCTCGAATGTCTCCATAATCCATTCTGGGTTTCAATTTCTGAACTTGTTCTACAGGTGTCAAGTCGAAGTCCAAGGTTCTGTGGTCTTGATGGAAGTATCCGATTTCAACTCCCGGTCGTACATCGATGATTCCTTCATCGAGTGATATTTCTTTGTTGATGATTCTCAACAGTGTTGTTTTACCAGCACCATTTGGTCCCACGATCCCAATTTTCTGACCGCGGCGAACGCCGATTTCTACCTTGTTTAGTATCGGTCGTTCTAATCCCTCGAACTTGAGGCTCGCTTGCCTGAAGTCCAGTACATCCAAACTCGATTTTTCAGTGGATTGCAAATTGAATTGCAACTCTCTCCGCTCTTTTGGTTTGAGTTTCTTCAGCCATTTGAGTTCACGTTGGGAACGCGATAACATCTGATGTTTCTGAGAGATGGATTTGTCATATTTGTTGGCTCTTTTCATCGATTGTAAGGCTCCGTTCAACCGTTTGATTTCTTTCTCACATTTTTCAATCCGATCGGCAAGAGTCTGCAAGAAGAGTTCTTTTTGCTGTAAATATGCACTATAATTTCCTGCATATCCACGGGTATGTCCATCGTGAATTTCAAGGATATGTGTACAAATTCGATCCAAGAAAAACCGATCGTGACTGACAATCAATTGGGCACCTTGAAATTTTGTTAGGAACGTCTCAAGCCATTGTAATGTTGGCAAATCAAGGTGATTGGTCGGTTCATCGAGGAAGAATACATCGATTTCACCAAGGCCGACCAATTGTCTTGCCAGTGCGACCTTTGCTCTTTCACCACCAGACAACTTTGACAATTGCATTTCCAGGGGGTGGTGCCCCAATTCCAATGCGTTGAGAATATTCTTTGCGTGCCCTGCTACGTCCGAGCCTCCAGAGCGCGCCGATAACGCTTGTAACTCCGAATAGCGATCGAGAACTGGTTGCCAATCGCCATCGTAAAACGCGGGGTCAGTCATTTGATTTTCAATGGCCAAAATTTCTTCTTCAAGTTCCTTGAATTGGTGCCCACGTCGATTCAATTCTTCCTCAAGTGTGGCATCCTCATGGATGTCGCGAACCTGTGTGAGATAGGCAATGCGTAAACCGGGGGCGAAGTTGATGTCACCCACATCTTGATCTTGTTCTGAAATTGTCCGTAGAAGGGTTGTTTTTCCGGCACCATTGTGCCCAACCACTCCAATCCGGTCACCTTCATCAATTCTCAGATTGATACCATCGAGTACCGTGACCGCACCAAATGCCCGATGCACGTCCTCTAGTCGAATCAATTCACGAACCAATTTGACACCTCAGGATTTTGTGGGCAATCTCAGGGAGTTCAACACCGGCTGTATCAAACCAAGTTTGTATGCTGCCAAATCGCCGTTCATTCCGTGCTTCCTTTACCCGTGTGGAAATCAAATTCCATGCAGACTTTTCTCCGATTCCAGGGATGGCAGCCAATTGTTTTTGATTGACTGTATTCATGTCGAGATTGATTTCGACGCCTGTAATCGATCGAGCTCCATGTCCCGTGACCAGGATGTCGCCCTGGGTTTCAAGTGGGATATGATATGGTACACCAATTAGAATAGGGTAGGCCCCAATCTGTCGTCCAAAGGTGATGCCTGCCTTGCCATGGATTGCAGGATCTCGATGACTTTCATCCAAATGAGCCGGCAATCGAATACGACCGTCATGTGATTCCCATGTTACATTTGTCAACAACTGTCCCAATGGGAACAATTCCTTCAACAGGGGTGAATCAACGTGATCTCTTGTCCATGTTTTGAAATCTGCAAAGTGCTCGGTAGGGATTTCTTGGAAACCTTCTCCTTCGACTTGTCTAATGTTGATTCTTCGTAACCACAAGCCTTCATCCCGAATGGATTTCAAGAGTTCTTTGTTCATCTGATAACTCGATGCGGTTTCACCATTCAAACCCGCAATGAAGTTGAGACCAGGGAGTAGTTTTGGCAAACCTCGTTCACCTCGTTCTCTTCCATATTGATTGATATGTCGAATTGCAGTTTTCAGTTGCTCAGCATCACAATTCAACCAATTTGCTTCATGGACCGCTGGATCAGCAGATTCCAGACCGAATGAAAGGACTGAACCATCCGACAATGTTTCGACCAATGTTTTGGTAATCTCTGCTGCAGGCTCTAAATTTTCAGCAATTATCGATGGATTGGCATTGTCAACATGCAAGGTCTCTAATCGTTCATCTTCACGCAATCCATGCAACAATTCTGCCAATGGTTCAGGATTGGGGATTGGATATTCCATCTCAACAACACCTTCTGCCATGTAGGTGTATACATCGGTCATGCCTCCGAGTCGTACATGCTTGACGCCCTTTTCCAGAGCGCGCGTCACTTCGGTAACCACATCGTGGGGCGTTCTCCAAATCGGTACACCTTTCTTAGGTTCGATACAGAATTTGCATCCACGCTTGTAGCGAACACAGCCTTGGTAGACTTCAACCTCATATGTCAGCGGACCAGATAGGTCAGGGTGCTCTGTAACCGCCTTTGAAACCGCTCCCGCTTGTGCCCATGCAGTCCATTCCACATCGTTTCGCCTCTTGTGGCGAAATTCTCCTGTTGAGAGGAACCACGAGAGAGTTGCATCCGTATCTTGAACACACAAGTGCAGATTTTTGCGAAGCGGTTGCCATCCTTGTTGCTTCCAACCTCGAATGGCCCACCCACCTGCAAAGAAGGGGATGTTCAGTGGTAGTGTTTTGACCAATTCATCGGTTTCGCGCAAACTGATTGGTGTTCCACGGAGATATTTTCCTGGAACTACAGCTCCTGCAATCAGTACAATACCGTCGAGATCTTTCAAATCAGGGCGTGAACCCAATCGCCATTGATCTATGGTGATGTAATCATATTCAATACTCCGGGTTTCGAAGACACCACAGATGTAACGGACGTGGAAACCAATGTATGGAGGCACACCGAATGCGGCAGGCTCATCCTCGTATCCATCGATGACAAGCCACGCCAGGGAATCACCTCAGCGGCGATCTCGACGCCCTCGGCCACGATCATTCTGGCGATTTCCACCGCCACCACGACCTCTTCGATCACGTCCACCTTTCGGTTTGGATTCTTGGATGGTGAGTTTCCGACCCTCGATTTTTGTCCCCTTGAGGGCTTCAATTGCTGCCTCTCCTTCTTTGTAAGATTTGTAGGTTACAAACGCGAAACCTTTGCTGTTACCAGTTTCCTTGTCTTTGGCGATATGAACTTCTTTCAGTTCACCATGGGCGACAAACAATTCAGTCAACTGTTCTTCAGAGGTTGAGTATGGCAAACCTCCGATGAAGAGCTTCATGCCCATGGTTTCCTTGGCTGCTTCGCGAGCCTTGTTGAGTACTTCTCGCTCTGCTGCCAATTCTTCTTTACTCGCGTCACCATTGTCGACCTTTTCTTTACAGGGGGAACATCGCGCAGGAATGCCAGGTGTTGGCTCAAAGGGTAACTTCGTATCTGTTCCACACATTGTACACTTCGCTGCATGCATTTCACGGCGAGGACGTTGACCACCACGGCCACCCCCACCTCGGCCACCACGGCCGCCACCCTGTTGCAATCCTCCAAGGAATTTTTCAACATCCTTAGGGGTGGGGTGTACGCTACCACGGCGATGATCTGAAAGTGGTGAAAGGTAAGGGCGTTCTCCATCCTTAGAAATGAATGCCATCGAAGCATTTGACCATCTTTCGCCATCACGGTTGAGTTCTGAGATTGAACTGTCTTCAGGAATTTCATACCCATGCCCAAATCCGTTTGAAAGAGCTCTGAACCCAACATAATCACACCGCTCACAAACGACGTTTACATCTGGTTCTGCACTGGATGTTACGAGATATTCTCCACATGCAGGGCACATTGCCTTGATGATTCCCAAATCGGGATGTGAACGACATTCAGCACGTAACATGGGGCTGAGCTGCTCGATTTTAGCCCGGATCAAGTCACGCTTTCGCATGGCATCTCCAGGGCTGGGCATGAATTTGTCAACGATTTTAGCAACGAAAATATCAGCGAATAGATGTGTGGCTGGAAGTGTCCGAACAGGTTTTCCTTCAACATGCAAAATTCTAATTTCTGCTGTTTTAGGATTGATTCGATTGACTTCACCAATGACAACATCTCCCATTTCGATTTCCCGAATAGGATCTGTCTGCTGTTCGACGAAGAGCACCCCTTCTTTTCGGTTGAGGGTACCCACGACTGTGGCTACGACACCATTTCTCGCTTCGGTCACACCGCGACCTAGACTGTCATCATCGTTCTTCTGTACCGCCGTGCCAGGCACGACAAATGTTCCCACATTTGCGGGGGTAGTCATTTCGCTTCACGCTCCTTTCGCCAACCCGGTCCCCTTAGGGGGGACCGCTTCGCACAACCCGGCGACCTACGTCCTCCATTTGAAGGCGCCGCCCAATGTCAATTGCGAATGAAGCGCCAAACAGTGACTTGAGTCACACCTTCTCGCGAGCGATGATGCTCATATTTCGCTGGCAATTTGAATGACCCTTCCAGAGTGATTTCACACCTCCAATTGAACGATTCTGCAAGTGATTGGATATGAGTTGCACCTGATGAATGGAGGAGATAAATCACCTTTGCATCGGAACTGAATGCCGCTTCCAAGAAGGGTCGATCCGCCCTGGCAATTTGTGCGCCCCAAGGCGGATTCATGATGACCAAGTCCACATCTTTTTGATTCCATTCACTGATGTCTGCCAGCAACCATTCCACCCCCTCATAATGATGGTAACAAGTTTCATCTTTTTCAACCAAAAGTGTTGATGTTGCACCGGCTAGATGACAAGCGATTCCCAAGATACCGTTTCCAGCCCCTAAGTCGACCACTCTGGTATCTTGATCAAGGTCTCCGCGTTGGACAATTTCGGCAATCCAACGCGCCGCAAAATCACCCTCTGTAGCATACTGCTCCAGCGATACATCATGCTGTGGATGGGGGGGTAATTTTGACAGCGCCATTGCCAAGTGTCGCAAGCGCATGGAAAAGCCGAGACCGTCAAAGTCCATCAAGACTGACCGTTGGGTGACTGCTGCCTAGCGAGTTCAATGGCCTTGAGAGTCGCGAGATTTGCTTGTTGCGTTTGTGTAATCTGCCCAGTCTTCTGAGCTTTGATATTGGCGGCTTCATCACGAAGCTGTTGAATCAGCGTGGCGCCAGGCAAACGCTCACCACAGAACCGACAAAATTTCTGTGAGTCTTCCTGTTGTTGCGCGCAATCCGTGCAGAAGACCATGGGAACAGTCCACCGGTTACATCGGCCCCCTATGAAGGTGGCTCTGGGAGAGATTAGGATTCCTCGGATATGCGTACGAACATTCCCCACACATCGACACCAGCAGCTGCGGCCCGCTCACTGACTTCAATGAACTGTGGGTGCTCCATGATATCACCCATTTCTTGACCACCAGCAACAAGCAAAGAGATCACTTGCCGCATTTCAGATTCAAGTGGTGATTCAGGTTGTGGTGTTGTCACCGGTGGTAGGTTCTCTTCTGTCATTGGTATCGGTTCAGTTGAGATATTGGGTTCAGGTTCTGCAACCTCTTCCCCCTCTACCGATGTTTCGTCAACGGTTTCCTCCATCGCTTGTGATATTTCACCCATCATCGATGCGGCGAGATTTTCCATTACAGAATCCGTTGCATCATCCAAAATAGGTCCCGGATGGGTGACAAATGCCTTTCGATACATCATTGATGGTGATTCAGTAAGAGGTATTTTCTCAGGCAGTGGGATTGCTGGGTGGTGAAAGCAAACCCAAGTTTCCTCTTCGAAAGAGGTGCCTGCAGAGGCGACGATTTGAACTTCAGAACGGGTCCATCCTTGTCCAATCAGTGGTTGCATCCAGCGTCCTAGATCAGCCATTGCAACATCGACAAATTGGAAGGAAGCGCGAGTGTGATCCAACCCAAGGGCCTCGATTTCAGAGCGTTCCTCACGAGGTCGATGGAAAACTGAAACCGCAGTTTCCTCAATGGCAACAGTACGCCCGTGATTTCGAAGTGCACGTCGATCTGCACGGGCGCCGAGCATCATAATTCGTGTTCTGGCACCGTATTGTTCCCAACCGCTGGTTAGTCCATCAAGAGAACCCGATTCGACAATTTCAACCTCGCCCATGCCGTATCGTCAGTCTATCGAGCACTTGAGGATGGCCCTCATTCGCCCAGCAAGCCTTCAGCCAAAGCCAATTCAGCCAATAGCACGGTTCCTCCAGCAGCCCCCCGGATTGTATTCTCCGACCAAGCTCTGAATGTGACCATGCTTCCGTCTACATCGAATTCTCCAATTCGAACCGCCATCCCTGATTTCAGGTCGTTGGCAGGGTCGGGTAATGAACTTGGAATCAAATCCTCAACAAAAACGAATGGTGTTTCCGGAGCAGATGGTAGATTCAAGGCTTGAGGCCTAGATCGATAATTTTCCATCCATTCGCGGACCTCATTTTCTTCTTTTTCAGTATGCAAGTC
>CATISE010000092.1 GCA_949538655.1 Marine Group II euryarchaeote MED-G33
CAATTTTTTAATCTCCTTCAAGACCTTACAGTACTGGAGAACATTCAGTTGATTCAAGAACTCGCTGGCAAAAAAAATCCTGAACGCGCAAAAGAACTACTAGCATTGGTAGGCTTAGAATCTGAAATCAATCGATTCCCAGGAGAGATTAGCGGTGGGCAGCAACAAAGGGTTGCAATCGCACGAAGTATTGCAAAGAAACCTACGTTGCTTCTAGGTGATGAGTTGACAGGGAATCTTGATACTGAGACATCTCAAAAAGTCATGTTGGCCCTCGTAGAAGCTTGTGCAACAGAGAACATCACAGCGATCTTCGTTACACATGACGAATCATTGGTTGAATACGCCACGAGGGTTATTCGAATCGATAGTGGCAAAATAGTATCAGATGAATTCACAAATTTGTGATGAGGTGGGCTGATGTCTAATTTGTTGAACAAAAGACTCGCCAGGAGTCTGTGGCGGACCAAGACCCGCCTCATTGCAGTTATCAGCATGATTTTCGTTGGTGTATTCGCAGGAGTTACCTTTGGTGGTTATGCTGCAAACCTGGATACGATGTATGATTCATTATACGAAGATTCTGAATCAGGAACAAATCTCGCAGACCTTTGGATTGACAACAAAACTGTAGTATGGTCTGATGAACAAGTATCAGGTTTTTGTGATTCTCTACACACTTCGTGGCCCTCTTCATCAGCCTCACTCGATGGTTGTGAAGGTAGAATGGTTGTAGATGGTGCACTTTTCCATTCGAATACCTCAGGCGATTACATTATCAAATCAGTATGGCATGGGATTCCACAAAATGCGGATATCGATCGTTTGTGGTTTCCAGCAGGTCACTCAGAAGGAAGAGTTGCACAATCTGCAAATGAAATAGTGATGGATGCACACATTACCGATGCTCTTCAACTTGAAATCGATGACACAGTTAGAATCGGTTCAGGCAATGGTAGTGAAAACTTCACCATTGTTGGGATTGCATACCATCCTATGCATGTGTTTTTGGCACCTGAAGGGTCGATATTCCCTCCCAGCCCAGGGCAGTTCGTGGTTGGTTACCTATCTAGTGAAGGCATTGAGCGCCTGACAGGAGTGGCTACAGGTTCCAGTAACAGGTTGATGCTTGATATTGAGGGTACACCGAATTTTGATTACGCTGACACAGCGGCTTACGAAGGTCAAGAGATAGATGAAATCAAACAAATCGTGAATGCTTCGATGGCAGAACATGCAATAGATGGAAGAATTCAGGACCGCGGGCAAAATAATGCTGTTGAATTGATGCGTCTAGATCTTGAGGGTGCCAAGAAAATGGTCACTCCAATTACTTTGATGATTGGAACCATAGCCGCTATCACGATTGTATTGAGTTTGCAACGTCTTGTTCAGAGTCAATCACGTGAGATTGCGATTTTACGAACTCTCGGAATTCCAAGAACATCTTTGATGATTGGTTATCTGATTTCTCCACTATTTATTGGTGTAATTGGGTGTGGACTTGGTGCGTTGGTTGCACCTGTTGGGATGAATGGGATGTTGGATTTTTACCAAGACATCGTGGGCTTACCGATTGTCGAAAGGGTGGTACCAACGGAGGTCTATCTGACTCAAATTGGTGCAACCATGTTCCTGGTATTCCTATCTGGAGCATTACCAGCATGGAAAGCAACTAAAATCGATCCATTGGAAATATTGGGCGGGCAATCTGAAATTCGAATTGGCTCAAATTTACTTAAATCATTGACTGGTTGGATGCCTACAATTCTCGGTCTTTCGCTAAGATCTAGCCTTCGAAAACCGGTTCGTCTTGGCTTGACTTTCTTTGCAGTAGGTGTATCATTGATGCTTGCAGGGTCAATTCAGATGATGACAGTTGGGCTACAAGACACGATCGTTGGTGGGCTTGAAGAAGATCAGACATGGGATCTCCAAGTCTATGTTCAACCTGGTGGAGAAAATGATGTTATTCAATGGGCTAACGACAATGGTGCCAGTTATGAAGAAATCATCGAAATG
>CATISE010000093.1 GCA_949538655.1 Marine Group II euryarchaeote MED-G33
AGTACGTTCCTTGGGCCAGATTACTGGGCAAAGATGGGGAGTAAGTTCCACTTCGATAAGAACCCCCCAATATGCTGTTCGCTTGCTGAGTTGAACCTAGTTTGGTATCACTTGTAGTGATGGTTGAATCGGTAGAGATGTACATATCCCAATAGAACCAACTCGATGCATCATCACCAGTATTGTCAATCCTCCAAGAGATACTCACCTGCTGTCCGGCCTGTGCCGAATTCGGACCAGATGGCGAGTCAGGAACCAAATCCGCGGGCTCTTCGATATCAATTCTTGAACTGGATGAAACGATGTTATTGGTCTCATCCAACTCATTCACACCGCCACGATTGTCTGCAATCATTCCAAGATAGTGATACCCAGTACTCATGCCTGTTGGGATGGGGACATTGTATTCGTAACCGGAGCGGTAAGATCCATCGCTGATACTGCTCACACTAAATTCATCAACGAATGTGTCTGATGTCGTAATGGTCGAATCTGTAGAAAGATACAGTTTCCAGTAGAATGAACCCGAATAATCGGTCCCTATATTGTCAATGCGGTACTGCACGGTGATGGTGTCACCCATGGTTGCAGAAGATGTGGAGGTGCTGACCGAGGTGGCTTCCAAATCGGGGAGATCTTCCTGAAGCGTAATCTGGCCACAAGTTCGGGCATTGTTCGATTCACTAGCTTCATCAACATCGGAATCGACATCGAGTATGTAGCCCCAGTAATAGGTCCCTGCATTGATATTGGAAGGAAGTCTGGTACTGCTTGACAATGAATCTGTTCGGTAGCTACCAGAAGATAGACTGGAAGAGTATTGGTCACTGCCAACCTGTGTATCACTTGTCGTGATGGTGGAATCGGTTGAGAGATACATTGCCCAGTAGAAAGTGCCAGTGGATTGGCCATGGCTACTGGAAACGTCATTCTCATACTGAATTGAGATGGATGAATCGAGATATTCCCCGATGGTACCTGTCGCTGGTGTCGAGCAAGACGATGAAGTCGTTCTAGGGACCAAATCAGCCAATTCGTAAACATGGACACGACCTGAATCGTAATCGGCGTTGTTGTTCTCATCGGATTCGCTGACCTGGCTGTTAATATCGACAATCATGCCGACGTAGTAGTAGCCACCAGTCATCGATGATGGGATGGTCACAGACTTGGTCGAATAGCGTGTGCTGCCTGCCGAAATACTAGATTGCGACCAATCATCCAACTGATAGTCACTGGTGGTAATCGTGGTATCTGTAGACAAATATAACGCCCATCTGAACGAACCTGACGATGAATCTCCATCGTTCTTGATGCGAGTGCTGATACTCTTGGAATCCCCGGCATCAACGGTACTCCAAGAGGCCGAGAGATAATCGACAATCAGATCAGGGCCGCTTCTTGCTCCCGTCTCCATTGGCTCGTTGTAATCAGGGAGCAGGTGCACATCTGTAGCCGGTACAAGTGCCAGTAGCATCGAGGCTAGCGCCGCGAAAACGGCGATTCGAAGCAGGGTTCCACTGGGCACCATGGACATTTAGCGAAACGGGTGTTGAACGAATATGTTGTGGTGAGGCTACAAGGCCCAAATCCTCGGTCATATTGATGAACGGTGGAGTTGAGGAGCGACCATGGAGGTTGAGGATTTACTGACCAATCTTTCGAAATCAGTCGTCCTCACAATGCGGCAAATTCCTCAACTCAGCCTGTTGCCGGTTACAGAATTAGAGAATATACCTCTCGGAAGACTTCGTCGGGATGCAACTCGCCTCCATGCCGTTTGTAGATATCGTAAAGGGGTGAGAAAGGCTGAAATTTCGGGTCCATCTGATGTCAGGTGTGTCGATGTTCATCCAGCCGCTTTGAACGATGATTGGCAACGTTATGCAGCATTCCTACTCTATCACGAATATCTGCACGCTCTCGGTTTTGCAGGACACGACAAAACATTTCGGAGCCTTGAGGCTTTGTGGCCTGATGAGGTGGCTAGAAATATGGGCCAAGCATTTGGTAAACACCTACGGAAACGTACTGCAAAATGGCTTTGGAAATGCCCGCAATGCTCCAAAGAGTATCCTCGTTCGAGACGGGGCATGGGGCGATACCGATGCAGGGAATGTCAGGTAACTCTAATCGATGTGAGGGCTGAAGCGTCCGGGCCGAATGCCTAAGCATCCCGACCCTAGCCTAGAGACATGAATTGCAGAGTGGGGCTGGTCGCTCTGACCCTTTTCTTGCTCTCGATGGTCCCGATTGCTATAGCCGATTTATCGACCGAAGGGCAAACTCTGAATCTCGTTTGTTCAAACGATGATTGTTCATTGTCGAACAACGCTGTGGGAGATTCAATTCTAAGTGAAGAGGAAAGAGATGCGAATCCACTCCAACCAGTTACAGTTACACTTGAATTTCCGATGCGCCCTGATCAAACGAGTGTGAGCCTACTACCCAGTGTAGTAGAATCGATGATTTTTGATTTTAGAATTCAGGAAGACGGTGTCGGGCTGGCACGTCCCGATTTATACATTGAACTCATCTTGGGACCTTCGACGAATTCCTGGATGATTTCGGCTCCAGGTCCAAGTAATGCACCAGGGAATCAAGAACCATATGTATTGGAAAATGAAGATTTGGATATCTCGAATGGACGGATTCTTTCTCCGCTAGATCAAGTTCTATTGAGAGTTTCATTTGATATCGACCAACCCGTCACATGGGAATTGCACCTCGCTGGAAATTCCAATATTGTATTGCCGATTGAATGGAGTATTGACGCTGAGGCGGCGAACGTCGATGAACCTACAAGCCTCTCTGAACCGCGTTCGATTTCACTCATTGGTTCAACGACATTTGGGGGACTGATGAGCAGCGATGTCGATTGTTACCAATTTGATGTTGATGAACAATTGAGTGTGCTTACCGTTACGGTTTCTTGGGAGGCCACACCCCTAGAGGTTGAACAATCCAATGCAATACCCGAATTTTGGGATGCCCAAGGGCGTTCTGAAGAAACACCCGAAATCCGAACACGGTATGAGGGTGAAATTGTCGTCAACGAATTCCGATGGAGTGAGCCTGAGGGGGGGCAGCATACACTTTGTTGGACTGGAATCGAAGATCACTACCAATCATACAGCTTCACCGGCTCACAGTCTATTTTGGGCGTGGGTAGTACATCACCAGAGGAGTTCTCTGGTGAAGCGACATGGGACGCTGGAACATCACAAGTTGGCCAATTAGATCAAGCGACTGAAACATCCGGTGCAGGTATTTTCACTATGGGAATTGCCGCCATTGGAATCTTTGTTGCAATCATTGGATATTTGATGCCTTTATCATCACCCTGGTTACCGAGATTCATGCTCCCAATGTCAATCCTATTGCTATTGTTTGGCGGAATCATTTCACCTGCAATATCGATTTCAAATGAATCTCCAAACCCTGGTGAGATGACCTTTGATGAATTGCTGGAACAGCGTTTAGATCGAATCTATCAGGGTGTAGTTAACGATGATGAGGGTGAATTCGGTCCGCAATGGTATGGTGGATTCTTGGGCGTAACCGCAGGAGAAAGATTGCAATTGATGCTCACCATTGATGCCATTCACCCACTTGGAGATGGGCGGTGGCAAATTGAAGCTGCAGAACTCGATGGAATCGATCTGGATCGGTGGGTATTTGGAAAATTGAATGATGGTCGTCTCTCTGCAGATAATGAGATCCGATTTATTCTGAGATCTGGACGACTACTGGCACTCGATTTGTTGCTCCTGGAGGCATTGCTCATCGTAGATGAGAAGCCCAGAGGAGATGTGTTGCACATAGATTGGGAAATGGTATCTGATCCAGGGCTGGGGTCCCTCAGTTCACCTGCTTGGGCAAGTCGACCGGATTCTGTGACCGCTGATGATTGGAATCAAGTAACGGAAGCGATCAAACCAGAACTGTTGTCAGTGTCATTTTGTGATTGCGGAATCGATGCCATGGAACTCTCAATACGTCCAAATGATGTCTATGGAAATGACTTGATTACCCCTGGTGGAATCCAATCATCAAATGGTTTGATCCCACATGATTTCTGGGTCGCAATGCTTGGGTTAACGGTACTGATTTGTGCAGGGTTTGTCGAAAAAGAACGACGGACTCAAGGGATGGCTTTGGCTGAAGAAATCCTAAGTAGAGCATGATTACTCTTCTTCGAGGTATTTCTCAAGGGAATCTGGGATTCCATCTCCATCTAAATCATCGGTCTTATCCGGGATGTAGTCAAGCATCTCATCGAGCATTGCACGTTCTTCATCATCCAAATTGTGGTCACGAAGGGCTTCGACGATTCGGGCCAATTGCTCATCAGCGAGGCCAAGTGGGCGAGCAGCGCCTACAATCAAATCGAGTTCGGCTTCAGAGACGTGATCATCTTCCAAAGCGGATTCTATTGCAGCACGTGTTGCCATTCGGGCAGCACTTCTCTCTGGAACCTGGAGAACACGTGCCAAGGCAGTTAATTCAGCCATTTCCTCTTTGGTCACAACTCCATCCTCGTATGCGGATTTATACGCATCAAAGAGAAGTTGTTGGAATTGATCAGGGTACAATAAGACGTCACGGATCAGTCCGTAATCGATACTGTCTGCGCCTTCATCCATATCGAGACGAACAATCGATGCGCGGACTTCTTTGAGAAGCATATCCTTGATTCCATGACCTAGTAAAATCAAACCCATTGAGACAACTGCGGCGCCTAACCATTGCATCACACCAGTCTCAAAAAGACCACCTGGGTTGAACAATTGGTGTAGCCCCATGGTGACCATGGCAGCCCCGAGAGCGACTTCGAACCAGTCATTGATATCCGGTTCATCATCGAATAGTGCTAGGCGTGAGGCCAACTCATTTTCGATACCGCCGGCTGCTGCCATCAAACCTGCTTGAACTGCGAGAGCACTTCACACTTCCGCGGCGTTTGACCCGTATCCTTTTGGGCGGTGAACGGTGGTCGTTACCCATGGTCGGTGATGTTCACGAGTTCGACCTCCCACCTAATGTCGCAAATCTTCTGACAGAGGTGTGGGGGATTTCTCGATTCCACCCTCCACAGGCGGAAGCGATTCCAATCGCCCTGTCCGGTGAAAATTTGTTATTGGCAATTCCGACAGCAAGCGGGAAAAGTTTGGTTGCATATTTGGCAATCCTCCAGCGTCTCCTGGTTGATCAGCCTGGCAGTCGTGCGTTCTACCTGGTACCTCTCAAAGCCTTGGCATCTGAAAAAGTCGAAGAATTACGGGAGGCGGGTGAAGTATTGGGCCTTACTGTCGGCATGGCGGTTGGTGACAGATCGGGAGAAACTGTATCTCTAGATGAAGCAGATATTATCGTTGCAACCAGTGAAAAATTCGATTCCCTGATGCGCAATCGCAGCGATTTCCTGAATCAGGTCAGCATCGTGGTTGCGGACGAAGTACACCTCATCCATGACCGAAGCCGTGGACCCACGATGGAAGTGAATCTAGCTCGAGTCAAGCATGAACGCCCAGAAGCGCAAATTCTCGCTCTATCTGCAACGGTTGGAAATGCAAAAGAGATTGCTGAATGGTTGGGTGCAAAAACCATCCAATCCAACTGGCGTCCCGTCACCCTGCGATATGGGACCGTATGCGATGGATTGGTTGAACCCAGATTACAGGTTGGACCTGAACAAGAAAATTTGAAACTCCCCCCTCCGTTTGAACTTCCAGATCAAGGTGATGAGTTGCGTAATGTATTGCTCTCAACCATTCAAGATTCAGGACAAGTTTTGGTTTTTCGGGGAACTCGAAGATTTGCCGAGGGTAGTGCAAAAAAACTCGGTGAATGGATGTTCAAACGAATGCAATCTTGGTTGAAAACACCCGAAGATGCCCCGGAAGATCTGGATGTTCAATCTCGTTTGACTGCACTTGCAGAAATTGCCACTGCAATCGAAGGCAGTGAAGAATCGACGATGATGGGTGAAAGATTGGCTGAGGCACTTCGAGGCGGTGTTGCTTTCCATCACGCGGGATTAACCACTGGCCAAAGACGCATTATTGAAACTGCATTTAGAGAGAGAGTCTTGTTTGCCATTTGTGCAACACCAACACTCGCTGCAGGAGTGAACCTACCCGCTCGCCGTGTTGTTGTTCGTGACTTGACGCGTTGGGAAGATGGCTTGAGTCGACCTTTGCCAAGAATGGAAGTTCACCAAATGCTCGGTAGAGCGGGTAGACCGAGATATGACTCCGTTGGAGATGCATGGCTAATTGCTAGACATCTGGAACACGCAGATGATATCGCAGAACTCTACTTTGAACAAGATCCTGAAGCCGTAGAATCGAAACTTGCGGCCGATCCTGCAATGCGCGTTCATGTGCTTGCTTCAATTGCCACAGGAGGGCAACGTGACCGAGATGCGATTGGACGTTTTTTCCAACAGACATTCTTAGGGCACGGTGTAGAAAGTGACTGGTTGCAAGGCAGAATTGACGAGATTATCTCTTGGTTGGCTACACACCGATTCATTGAACGAACAGGTGAGGATGTGGCTGTTCTTGAGCGCTTGGGCAAAGGAAAAACAACTCAAATCGAAGAGGAATGGGATGACGATATGCCGATGTGGGCAAAGAGTGCACAGTCGGTTGAAGGAGTTGAAATCTCAGAATATGTTGAACCGAAACCAAGACCAAAACGACCAGCAGTCATTGGTTTCCAGAAAGCAGGGGACCTCTCAAGTCCACCTTTGGAAGAGATTGTTCCCGATTCTCCTGCGATGACCTACAGCGCCACACCATTCGGAGAGCGAGTTAGTCGTCTATACCTAGACCCATTGTCTGGATTGATCTTGCGAGAGGGGCTCCGTCAAGCAAGGAAAATCCTTTGCAGGGTGATTGAAGATCGCTCAATTTCACCCTGGGCTTTACTGCATTTGGTCTCTTGTACTCCTGATTTCCCTCCGCTTTGGCCTTCAGGAAAACAAATGCAAATGATGACTCAAAAAGTGAACGCAATGTCTGATCAGATACTTCTTGATGGGCATGAATTGAATACACTTGGATACATGCCTGAAGCGGAAAGTCTCGCCAAAAGTGCTTGGACACTAAGCCAATGGATTGAAGAGAATTCTCTGCGAGAAATCGAAAAGGAATTGGGAGTCGCTCCTGGTGATCTCAGAGTTAGAGTAGATCATGCAGATTGGCTGATGAATGCAACCCGGCAGATTTGTGTAAACGATGATGAAGTTGATGCTTCATTGCAAAAGGCCGATATCGATTTGTTGGAGATGCTCGATGTCATGCGCAAACGAGTCACAAATGGTTGCAAGGAAGATCTGCTCGCGTTAATCGCGATTCGAGGTGTTGGTCGAGTTCGTGCGAGAACATTGGCGAACCATGGTTACAGAACACCTCTTGAGATTTGCAGAATCACAAAAAAATCAGCTCAGAAACTTGCCGACGAAAGGGGATGGAGTCCTCAATTGGTTGAGAACATCATGCAGGCTGCAGACCGAGCCATCCAAACACGCAGCAGATAGCCGACCGATTGATGAGGGAGATACAGTTCGCTCAAACTGTGTCGCGTGTACCTTACCCTTGCTGGGGTTTGTCTTTCCCCGAACCGATTACCGATTCTGCACAATTGGTGGAATCATTATTGGAATGGCGAAATGATGAGCATTGGCTACTGCTTGGTGGCCCTGCTGCGGTAAGTGAAGCACAGTTGTGGACGGCTTGGATTGGGCTTGCATCACGACAAAGAAACTCCACGATGCGTGCCAATTCTTTGGATGTAGAATTCATTCGCCTGATTGCCGGTACGCATCAAATTCGAATTGGATTTGACCGTGCTGGGTTGGCCGATGGTGATCAAACTGCGTGGCTGGTTCATCTTCCAAAATTCACTGTAGAACCAATTGAAGACATGAAATGGCCAGAACTCGACAGGGTGGAATTAGACCGAGAAGCCGATCGATTGATGCGTGTCCTAAATGCGAAACTTTTGCCCCATGGACCCATCCCTCATGATGAAAGTGTTCAACGTCTTGAATTGCAGGTTGAGGATGAAAAATCGGTCAATATTGACTCAATCCACCGTTCGGCACTTGCCCATATCGCTCTAGCTGATTACAATTGATTTGTAGATGACAGAGATGGTTCAACGAAACCCCTTATGGCCTTGACCTACCGCCACGATTCATGGCAAAGCACCACACTTGGCGCAAATGCGTGGATTGCGGAATCCAATGCACACCAATGAACTTCGTTGATGTAGAGGGTGACAGAATTTGCTTGGCTTGTTGGACCGCACGGACCAATCCAGAACACCCTGACATGGAGGCCATTATTGAGAAGGTCGAGGCAGAGGTTGAAGTATGGAGATGCCAGAAGCATACTCGTGATGAGAATGGATTGCCAAATGGACCAAAATCAGTTCGTACTCAAGGAAATCGTACAAACAACCCCTGAGGTGATTTAATGGCTTCTTTTGAGGGGCTGGATGCCACAAAGTGGTCTGAAATTGAACCACATTATCAGGACTTTCTGAATCGAGATATTGACTCTGCAGAAGCCCTCGAGACTTGGTTACTAGAACTGGGTCAATTTGGAGCCTATGTCGGAGAAACTGGTGCAATGCTGTATGTCGAAATGACCTGTGATACAGAAAATGAAGAAATCAAACAAGCATACCTTGACTTTGTCGAAAATGTTCAACCAGAACTATCGAAGATTGGAGATTTGCTAAACAGAAAGTTGGCTGAAAACCCATTTGCTGACGAACTAGATACAGAAGAATACAATGTGTTGCTACGAGATACTAGAATGGATTTAGCATTGTTCAGGGAAGAAAACATCCCCATCTACACAGAATTGACAAAATTAGGTCAACGCTACAACGAAATCTGTGGTGCCATGACTGTGGAATTCGACGGTGAAGAGCGTACCATGCAACAAATGGGGAAATATCTGCAAGTTAGTGATCGTGAAACGAGAGAAAATGCATATCGGACTGTTGGTGAAAGGCGATTCCAAGAATCTGAAAAAATAGATGATATCTATGAAGAGATGATTGCTCTGAGACAACAAGTTGCTCAGAATGCTGGATATGATAACTTTCGAGATTACATCTTTGATGCAAAACATCGATTCGATTATTCACCAGACGATTGTAAAGCGTTTCATGATGCTGTTGAAGCCATCTGTGTACCGTTGAAAAGAGATGTAGACGATGAACGAAGGCAAAATCTGAATCTCGAGTCTTTGAGAATGTGGGACATGGGCCATGATGTCCATGGCAGAGAACCATTGAAGCCATTCACAAAAGTAGAGGAAATGGTCGCGGGAACAAGTCGAATGTTCCATCGGCTATCACCAGAACTGGGCCTTTTCTTTGACAGTTTGCGAGACGGTACAAGTCTAGATTTGGATAGCCGTAAGGGCAAGGCGCCTGGTGGTTACCAAGTTCAACGTGATCACAGTCGAAAACCATTTATTTTCATGAATGCAACAGGTTTGCAAAGAGACCTGGAAACGATGGTACACGAAGCGGGTCACGCTTTCCACTCAATTTATGCTGATGATTTACCATTAATCGATTATCGAAATGCCCCTCTAGAGTTTTGTGAAGTCGCAGCGATGTCAATGGAATTATTGACTCATGACTTCCTCGATGAATTCTATTCGGAGGAAGATGCCCAAAGAGCTGTACGAGAGCATCTTGAAGGAATCGTATCCATTCTTGCTTGGATTGCAACCATCGACTCATTCCAACACTGGGTATACACGAACCCCGAGCATACCCGGGCAGAGAGACATGCAAAGTGGCTCGAACTAGGCGACCGATATGGATCAGTACTGGATTGGAGTGGCTTTGAGGACTGGAGAAATGTGGGGTGGCAACGGCAACTACATCTTTTCTCATATCCCTTCTACTATATCGAATATGGAATCGCTCAATTAGGGGCATTGCAAATGTGGCTCCAATACAAAGAAAGTCCTGAAATGGCACTTTCCAACTATGCAAAATCAATGCGATTGGGTGGTTCTCGCCCACTGCCAAATTTATTCGAAGCTGGTGGCATGAGTTTTGATCTTGGCCACTCTACAGTGCAGGGCCTGATTGATGCCGTACGAGATGAGTTGGCAAAATTGCCTGCATGAGTGTAGCACCGACGGCATCGGTAGGAAAAATGGGAAAGAACCCGATGCCGTCGAGGCCACAGACCTACGCTCAATCACGTAGGCCCTCTGCTGTGACGAAGAACTTGGCTTCGCCTTCAGGCAGATTAGGTGAATCGACCAGGCGTGCGATACGTGAGCCCGCCTTGGACTTCCTGAGATAGATACGGAAGGTCGATGCGTGACCAACAACGTGGCCACCAACTGGCTTGGTAGGATCTCCCCACATTGCATCTGGTTTTGACATGACCTGGTTGGTCACGAGAACCATCGCGTTGTTGACATCTGCCAACTTCTTGAGTTCCTTCATATGACGGTTGAGTTTCTGTTGCCGGTCTGCCAGCATACCTCTTCCAAGGAATTCAGCACGGAAGTGGGCAATCAGTGAGTCAACGATAATCAGTTTAACATCAATGTTCTTTGATGCTCGCTGAACCTCATCCACAAGCAACATCTGATGGGCAGAGTTGTACGCACGAGCGACGTGAATTCGCTCAAGGGCGACTTCGGGATCAATCCCGACGCCTCGTGCCATTTGTGCTATGCGTTCTGGGCGGAAGGTGTCTTCTGTATCGATGTAGAATACTTCACCACCAAGTCCACCTTGTTCTCTCGGTAGCAAACAGTTGACTGCAAGTTGATGTCCGACCTGGGTTTTTCCACTACCGAATTCGCCATACACTTCGCAAATTGATTGTGTTTCAAATCCGCCACCTAGCAACTCATCGATTGCTGCTGAACCGCTACTCAACTTGAGCACCTGACGACGTCTTTCCATGAGGGAATTTCCGGATACGAAGCCACCAATATTGGCCAGCTTCTTGGCGGAGTTGATAATTTTAGACGATACTGCTTCACCAAGTTCTGCAGCGTCTGCAAGTGATTTGGGAGTCATTACTGCGATGGCTAGCAGTTCGTTGAACCCTGCTTCGCGCAGTTTCTCTGCGGTCGCGGGTCCGACGCCTGGGAGATCTTCTACTGTAATCTCAGGCTCTTCTGCATCGATAACGAGGACCTCCTCATCATCTTCGGTTACGGTCTCGGTCTTTGTTGTCTTCTTCTCGTTTGTCATATTCTCACCTTGTGTTGTAGACCGTCCTAGAGTGCTGTAGTATATGAAGCGACGATGGACTGATGTAATTCTTTGGAGGGGCTGAATTACCAACCATGGCCACTCAGTCTGTCGTTTTTCCACTTTCATTTCACATTCATCACTTTCGCGAAACGAATGCATTTGGAAATTTTCTTAGATAGCGGGTGATCGATTTGAACGATCGGTCTCCGGGTTATGAGCCCGACGAGATAACCTGGCTACTCCAACCCGCTGGTTCTACGGGGTTGCCACCCCTATTTCAAGGACTCCGCATACACGGAATACTCATTGAGTCGATGCTTACGTAGTGATGCGATGACAGGTGACCTGTTGATTCAGAATACGACAATGGTCTTGCCGGGCCGTGTCGTTGAAGGTGATCTCCGTGTTGTTTCTGGTATGATCAAAACCGTAGCAACCCAAGGTGGTTTGGTACCAACCTCTGGTGAGGTGGTCATCGATGGAACTGGATTGCATCTATTACCGGGTGCCATTGATCCACATGTTCACTTCCGAGATCCTGGCAATCCCGAAAAAGAAGACCTCGAGAGTGGAAGTCGTGCTGCTGCTGCTGGTGGAGTTACATCATTTCTCGATATGCCGAATACGGTACCAAACGCGACCAATCGTGCCGCACTAGAGGCAAAAATTGCTCTTGCTTCTCAAAAAGCGGTTACTCACCACGGATTCTTCGTCGGTGCCACCAACAACAACGTTGCCGATATGCAAAGTGTCGAAGGGATGGATGGCGTTTGTGGAATCAAGATTTTCATGGGTAGTAGCACAGGGGACTTGCTCGTACATGAGCAAAAGTATCTCGAGAATATTTTTGCAAATACGGGAGGCATTATTGCAACCCACGCAGAGGATGAAGACCGGCTCCAAGCCCGCATTGCTGAGTTCAAAGGTCGCACCGATATTGCCGCTCATGCAGAATGTCGAGATGTTGAGTGTGCCATGATCGCTACAAAACGTGCATCAGCTTTGGCCAAAGATCACGATCATCGACTCCATATCGTCCATCTGACAAGCGGGGCTGAAGCAGATTGGTTGGCCTCCAATAAGGGTGACCTCATCACCACTGAAGTTTGTGGTCAACACCTGACTTTCGACCAGAATGATGTCGAAGAACGCGGAGTGCGTTCACTCATGAATCCACCCATTCGCTATACTGAGGATAGAGATACACTGTGGAAGCGACTCAAAGATGGCACCATCGATTGTGTCGTGACCGACCATGCGCCACACACGTTGGAAGCCAAATCGGTTGGATATCCCAATGCGCCTGCAGGCATGCCTGGTGTTGAAACTTCACTCCCACTCATGCTTACGCACGCGATGGATGGAAAGTGCAGTGTATCCGATGTCGTTCGATGGATGTGCGCCGGTCCCGCGAAAGTGTATGGGATTGAGAACAAGGGTTCACTCCTCGAAGGCTATGATGGAGATTTGACCTTGGTCGATCTCGAAACACGTCGAACCATTACCGATGCCGATACTTGGACCAGAGTTGGATGGACGCCCTATGCGGGGATGGAATTGACTGGACTTCCCATGTGGACCATCGTCGATGGAATTCCTGTTCACAAGCGAACCCCTGGGGGATCGTTCCGTGGAGAAGCAATCGGTGCGCCCGGTAAATCGGGTCGTACGCTGAAATTCTCGTGATCAACCTTCTTCTTTCGGAGGTGAACCTTCCGAACCCGACGAACTTTCACCAGAATCGCCATCTTCAGTGTCTTCCATCATGACGACATCATCGTGGTAGTA
>CATISE010000094.1 GCA_949538655.1 Marine Group II euryarchaeote MED-G33
CCCTGTTATGGCGATAAAGTCGAAAGAGTCGGTGTACGCTTCTGTGACATCCCATCTCGAATGGCCGATTCTGAGTGGTTATCCTACACCGCAGACAGGATGAATGCGAGACTCGATTTGTATGATATCAAAGATACTGAACCTTCTTCAAATGACCCACCTGGTTGGAATACGATTTCTCATCAAGCAAGCCTACATGGGGAAATCACACCCCAATCTCTCGCTCTCGATCTCTCATGGGTTTGGCAACGCTTTGGAAATGCGGTTGCACCGACAGGGTTGATGCTAGACATGGCCCTAAAGCAGGGTGAAAATGTATTACTTGAGGGCGCCCAAGGTTGTTTACTCGATATTGATCAAGGGACTTTTCCCTTCGTAACTTCATCTGTGACCAGCCGTGGCAATGCAACACATGGCGCTGGAATTCACCCCGGTCACGTGGAGAAAACATACGGTGTTGTGAAAGCATATACTACGCGCGTAGGAGAAGGGCCATTTCCGACCGAACTGTACGACGGGAAGGGAATGGCGGATGCAGATGGAAAACATATGGCTGACGTCGGCCATGAATTTGGCACGACCACAGGTCGCCCCCGACGTTGTGGGTGGCTCGACCTCACTGTGCTACGGCATGCGCATCGAATGAATGGCTTCGATGGAGCCACACTGACCAAACTCGATGTCTTGGGAGGGATTGAAGAACTGAAAATTTGTGTTGGATACACCATCGATGGTGAACCTTGTCATGAAGTGCCGGCCGATATTGGCCGACTCGCAAGATGCGAGCCAGTCTACGAATCCGTACCTGGTTTCGAAGCTCTTTCTCTAAAGGAGTGGTTGGAAATCGCCCGTACTGCTGCACGTGATGGAACCGGTTTTGCTGCCCTGCCAGAAAATGCTAGAACCTATGTGGATAAAATCGAGAGTTTGCTAGGATTCCCAATCATCAGTGTTGGCGTGGGTCCCGATCGGGAAGCGACCATTGAACGAAATTGAGAATCGACGATGTCAAGTAGGAGTGCCAAGGAGTGAATGATATGGGCTTCAAGTCAAAGGCGCGTAAAGCCAGGAAAGATGCTGGCGAAGATACTGGGCGTAAGCGTCGAAGCAAAGACTTGGAGGATGGTGAGAAGCCTTGCGCGATCAAAGGTTGTAAGACCTGGGCCGACAAGAGTCATGGTGGTCGCAGTATCGCTTTTGACAATCTAGCAGATGTTTGGGATGAGGGAGAATTGGTCGGAGAAGGACGAAGGCTCGCAATCTGCAAACCATGTTATCGACATTACAAGAAAGAGAAGAAGGATGACGAAAGTCAAACCTGGTAATCTCACTTTGAACGTCGTTGTTTGAATTCTCTCACATTGAAATTGATGATTTCAATAAGAGACCGTAGAAGACTATACCCAAAGTAAACCAGGAACCCCCAAAGGCACCAACCCCACCACGGCAACTCCACTTATTCCACCTCATTATTGTCAAAAATCCATTCGGGATCGGGCGTCAACCAGTGGCAAGTTTCAGCAGGCCTAGGCCACCCTTTCGGCAATTTACCTTCTCTTTCAATCCGCATTTCTACTGATTCAAGATGTCGCTTGAGCACATCACGGCAGGCTGTAGAGCCAGAAATCGCTTCGCCGCGCCCACACACCAATAACTCAGGTGATAATTTGAGAATTTTCTCCAGGCTTCCTTTCATCGCCAACAGATTCCCCGTGGGTAGATCCGCCCGTGATGGATGACCCGCGGCTGGAACCAAATCCCCACAGATAATCGCATTTTTTTCTTCGATCAGGATACAACAGGTATCCATCGTATGCCCAGGTGTATGCAGAATTTGTAATGTGACATCCCCTAAATCAATTTGATCACCATCTGAAAAGCCATCTGCATCGATGGCGGGCATATCCGAATCATATCGACTGGCCCAGGTGGTAAACAAATCACCACCAGCAAGAGGTGCGACTGCATCATCATGGATTCGAATCTTCGCTTTGAAATGCTCAGCAAGATGTGGTGCTGCAGCACAAGTATCGAAGTGTCGATGGGTGAGAATAATCGCTTCAACGGGTGCCCTGCCCTCAAGATGTGGAGACAGTCTCTCGACCAAGTTGGTTTGGTACCATGAAGTTCCTGAATCTATGATGACCGTAGATTGAGTGCCTGAGACGACAACACATGCCGAATCATGGTGGATTCCGGGCAATCGCTCAAGTCGCATCGTGACCGTTCCGAGGGAGGCATACATGACACAATACAATGACGGTGTGAGCGCCCCCTACGGGGGCGTTAGAATTCCACGCCGATTAAATAGGGGGAGCAGGTCGGCGGGCTGATGGCTCGATTCCCTGAGGCTGAGGCGCGGCTACTCGCCGTGAAAATTTGCATGAAGTGCAATGCTCGCAATGCGCTACGTGCTACACGCTGCCGAAAGTGCGGCTACAAGGGCCTCAGACTCAAGAACAAAGAAACCAAAGTTTGAGCGTTGGCTCATCGCTTTGGTGTCGAATCTTGGTCCATTTTTTGGCAAACTGCCGGTGTATTTACAGGTCGTTGGCCACCTTCGGTGGGTAATGAGGCGCGAACGAGTCTGTGAGGACGAGGCGGTTAGCCCCGTTATTGCCACCGTTCTTCTGATGGCCATTACCGTACTATTGGCCAGTGCTGTCTACTTGATGGTCGACGATGCCATCGCAGCTCCTGACAAAGGAGCGCCGTATGCGACGATGAGTGTCAGGGCCTTGGACAATGGATTCCAAGTTGTTCGATTCACTGAATTATCGCAAAATCTCCACACCGCTGGTGTAACATTCTCGATTGTCCCTCCATCGGGTGTCAATGGATCCAGTATCGATGGACGAGTGAATGATGCCGATGTCTATGGCTCAGTAGGGGAAACCGTAACATTCCACGACCGAGATGCATCGTTTACAGTCAATAGAGGCGATTATTTCGTCATCAACGCTACTGCAGCTGGAACCGAAGAAGGTGGTTGGACCATGTTCGTCCGTTCAGAAGGTAGTAGCGGCGCCACAACCGAATTGGCTGCCATGCCACTTCCAGCGACGGTATGATGGGGTAGGCCCTAGTCGGCAGCATGTGAGCCCCCTACTAGGCGATGGAATCATTTCGATTCCAACCGATTCTCAGGTTGTCGATAAAGGTGGCTTACCTCCTTCGAAAAGCCACCTCATCCGTTGGTTATTGCTGGCATCCCAGGGGAATTACTCTGTTGAGATCAGCGGAGTTTCAGGGGCTGCCAAAGATGCATGTGCGATGAGGGATGCACTGATTCAATTGGGAGTCAAAATTGAGATTGAAGATGACGTCTGGATTGTGCATGGTGTCGGCTCAAATGGTTACAATACTCCTGATCTCGGTTTGAATTTGCATAATTCTGGTACGGCACTGAGATTGCTTTCCATGGCGGCAACCCGAATCGGCAAGTGGGTTACCATCGATGGAGATTCAACTCTAGAACCTCGAATAGACCGGCTTTTCTGGGAATCATTGGGAATTGAAGTTGCCTTTGAATCAGCACAACAGAGCCTCCCGATGAAAATTAAAGGCCCAATAAATCTCAATTCTATCAAACTGGACTGTCAAAAAACCAGCCAACATCTTTCGGCACTAATCCTTTCAATGCCAGCCCGTAAAGAGGGTTTGAATCTGACTATAGATGGCAGTATTGTGAGTCGGAGACATGCCCAACTATCATTCCAATTGGCTTCCGAATGTGGTTCACCAAATACCCTCGAAAATACACGAATAGAACCATGGGAATGTACGCCACCCAATCATGTTGAGATTCCGCCTGATGCATCGCATGTTTCATTTTGGAGGCTTTACGAAATGATCCATGATACAACGATCGAGTTGCCGAAAGTTCTCGCAAAGGATTCAATCGGTGCAGAAATTTTGTTGGATTTAGATTTGAGGAAATTCCAAAAAATCGACCTTAGTGAAGCAAACGATTTGATCACACCGCTAGCTGCAGCAATGGCCATTGGTGGTGGTGGAGTCATCTTTGGTGCTGCTCACGCCCAATTCAAGGAATCGAATCGAATTGCACGAACAGTCGAGATGTTATCGCAATTCTCAATCGATGTGGAACCAACTCCTGATGGGCTGAAAATTGACGGGGGGCAACGATTGATTGCGCCTCAATCCACCGTCTTGACGTTTGGTGACCACCGTATGCAAATGACTGCTGTGGTCCTTGCCACCAAAGTTGGAGCCGAAATCGAAGGTGAGAAATTACACGAAGTATCGTTTCCCAAGTTCATCGACTTGATTCAACCATGACGGCCAAAGTGGCCATCAAGACGATTCAGGCTCATTCGTAGAACTGTAGGTCGCCCATGTACACAGGCCCATGGATTTTCGATGGTTTGCATGTCCGCTAGAAGTCGGCGCATCTCAGGAAGTGAGAGCTTCTGATTGGCCTTGACAGCCCCCCTACAGGATTTCATGAAGGCTACCTCGTCGGCCAGACTCTCAACCGTGTCAAGCCGTTCTGCTCCGGTTTCAAGTTCGGATAATACATCCGAAAGGAATCCCTCTAATTTATCACTACCAAGTAAAAGTTGAGGAATTGCGATTAAATTCAAATTTTCATCAAAATCAAAGCCTAATTCATTCAACCTTGATTTGTGTCCATGCAATACCTCAGATTTAGCTGTACTCAATTCTAGAGGTATCGCTGAAACGAGTTGTTGACTTTCCCATGAAACCATATCATCACGAAGGCGCTCGTAGCGGACGCGCTCGTGAAGTGCGTGCTGATCGATGATGAATAACTCCCCACCACCTTGAGCGAGGATATAAGAATCTGCAAATTGGGACAATGGCACCATTTTGGGAACATCAGTCACTTCAACTTCAAGCGGACTTGGTTCTGGTTCATCTAGTGGTGAAATACTCTCCTCACCGGAGCACCAACGATGTAAATCTCGTTCAGCACTAGAGAGGGCTGGAGATATTTTTTCCACACCTAAATTGGGAAGTGTTGCCTGAGTAAGTGGTGATTCACTTACTTTAATTTCAGGTTTTTTATTTACTTTCTCAATGGGCCCAGCATAGGTGATTCGAGTTTGTGCAGATTCGGCCCACACAGGAAGTGGTGAATGGATTTTTTCTGGTGATTCAATCGATGAAGAAACAGCCTCAATCGGACTATGATCAGGCGTCATCGACCCGGTTGGTAATTGCAGTAATGTATGCTTAATCGCCCTCTCAAGACGTTCCAATACACGCCAAGAATTCTTCAATCGAACCTCACGTTTGGTTGGATGTACGTTGACGTCTACCTCATCGGGTGGTAAACTCAGACGTAGAACACAAATCGGGTGGCGTCCAACCATCAGGCGAGTATGATAACCCCGTCTAATCGCCTGATTGAAAGGTGATGATGCGACGGGGCGGCCATTGATAATGACATGAATTTCATCGCCTTTGGAACGCGTCAAATCAGGAGGGGAAATCCAACCAGTCCACTCTTCGTCACCGGGTGCCTCAGCATCCTCATCTGAACATTTCAATGGAACAAGTCGTTCTGCTGGTGCCCCAATGAGATCGAACAGTCGATCGTCCATTTCAACACTTGGAGGTGTCTCAAGTACACTGCGCCCATCGATGGTGACTGTGAAACCAATCGTTGGGTTACACAAAGCCTGAGACATGACAATATCGACAATCGCAGCTGATTCAATTGAAGGACGTTTTTGGAAAGAAAGTCGCGCTGGAATATTGGCGAACAAATTGCGCACCTCGATAATCGTCCCAGGTGCTATACCGGCTGGCTCCAATGGTTTCTTGCTACCATCGTCTACGGAGATTTTCATGCCTTCAGAATCCCCATGTCGGCTGGAAACTATGAGAGAACTCACCATCCCAATACTTGCCAATGCCTCTCCACGGAAGCCCAATGTGTGAATTGCACTCAGATCGATTGCTGTCGCAAGTTTGCTTGTAGCATGTCGTGTGACTGCTAATTCCAATTCATTTGAGGGGATACCTCCACCGTCATCAATGACTGAAATTAAATCAAATCCGCCCCTTTCGATTTCAACGCGTATTCTATTGGCTCCGGCATCGATACTATTCTCAACCAATTCCTTGACGACTTGAGCTGGTCGTTCAACGACTTCACCGGCCGCGATATGACCAATCGTATCATCGTCCAGTTGCTGGATTGGACGTCGATTTTCTGTCGATACGACCATTTCATTCCTCCAACCATTCGTGTGTGCCTTGTAGCATTCCACGCAACTCGTAAATCAGGTCCATCGCATCCCTAGGACTCAACATGTCTGGATCAATTTCTGACAATCGCTTCTCAATTTCAGATTCTTTTTCGACGATTCGAGTTGGTGCGGCAGGGCGGTTCCATCCGAATAGTGAGGATTGACCTGCTTCTCTGGACAGTGGGACACCACCTTCTCCCGCTCGGGCACCTTGAGCTTGAGATTCGAGGAACAGCAACAGATCCCTTGCACGTTCGACAACAGTCGATGGTAGCCCTGCAAGACCGGCGACCTGTACGCCATATGAATCGTCACAGGGCCCTTCAGCGATCGTATGCAAGAATGCGATTTCACCATCCGAATCTGCAACTTGGACGTGAATATTGCATAGACCATTGATCTCTTCAGCGAGTCCGACCAATTGATGATAATGGGTTGCGAAGAGAGTTCGGCAACCGATTCTTCGAGCGATGTCTTCAGTGACCGACCAAGCGATGGCCAATCCATCGAATGTCGATGTACCACGGCCAATTTCATCCAATAAGACGAGGCTGTTAGGTGTGGCTCTTCGAAGAATGTGTGCTACCTCAATCATCTCCATCATGAATGTGGAGCGCCCTCTGCGCAAATCATCGTGGGCACCGACTCGAGTAAACACACGATCGACCAATCCGATTCGTGCTTTGTTCGCTGGAACGTAGGAACCGGCCTGTGCTAAAATGGTGATGAGGGCGCTGGTTCGAAGGTATGTGGATTTACCACCCATGTTCGGTCCAGTCAGCAATAGGAACCGACGTTTTGCATCAAAACGGACATCGTTTGGTACAAACCGTCCATCTGCTTCAAGCACAGGATGTCGTGCTCCAGAAATGTCCAAACGATCGGTTTCTTGAATTTCAGGTCGGCACCAAGAACGCTGTCGAGCATGGTGGGCAAAAGATGCAAGAACATCGACTGTAGAGATTTTTCTAGCGATTGAGGATAGTGAAGATGTGACCGCTTTGATTTCATCCCGAAGATTGCAGAAGAGTTTGAATTCAATCGCATTCGCACGACTGTCCGCTGACAAAATAATCTCCTCCCATTCTTTCAGTTCGGGTGTGACATATCGTTCTGCATTGGTCATGGTCTGACGCCGGATCCAGTCTTCGGGAACTTTATCGAGATGGGTTTTTGTCACTTCAATGAAGTAACCAAATTGTCGATTGTATCGAACTTTCAAACTCGGGATATCCAATTGTTCCCTTTGCGTGGATTCCAATTCGGATAGCCAATTTGTACCCTTGCTGGCCTTGATTCGGAGATCGTCCAATTTGTCGTCATATCCTTCTCGGAACAAACCTCCATCTCGAATCAGAGCTGGTTGCTCAGGCAATAGGGCGTCTTCGATGGTCTCCTTGAGGGGCTGTAAATCGACCAAACCTTCTGCACAAGAATTGAGTAGAGAATCATCCGATTCCCGGAGCAAAGATTGTAGCGCAGGCATTCTTGAAAGACAATCACAAATGGCCAACAAATCGCGCCCATTGGCACGATTGTAAGCCAGCCTTGTAGACAATCGTTCCAAATCACGCATCGCTTTGAGGGCAGTACGGATTTCCCGTAGACGCCTGTTTGCATTGACCAAACTAGCGACTGCAGAGTGGCGTTCTGCGATCCTATCGCGATTCATCAATGGTCGAAGTAGCCATTCTTTCAGCAAACGACGACCCATCCAAGTTTGTGTGGCATCAATGGCTTGTAACAAACTGCCATTCTTTTCTCCAGAGAGTGTTTGCACCAATTCGAGGTTCCTAAGCGTGGTTTGATCCAGTAACATGTGAGATGCATCTGCACCCAAGTGAATCTCACGCAATGGAACGGCATCGACAAGATGTAGTTTTGACAGGTAAGCGGTCGCCAATCCAGCAGCCTCCATCGCCAAAGGACGGCTGTCGAGATCTAGGCTGCCAAGGTCGCTCATCTCAAGCACGTTACGCAGAGCCTCTAATCGCCCTTTACTCGGTAAATCGTGGATGCTGAGAACCAAGCCATCAATATCTCGAAGGATACTGAGTATTGTCTCATGCTTGGCATCTCGACCATGCATTACCAGTTCCCGTGGACCCCAACGCAGCAATTCATCACGCAGTCGTTCAAACCGGCCCGCGCCCTCAAACTCTGTCGATGAAGCGCGACCGCTGGATGGATCAATCACAGCAATTCCAAGATTGTCACCCTTGAGGACCACTGCTGCCAACAGGGCACTTCCATCTTCACCGATAAGTTCCTCCTCATACAATGAACCAGGAGTGTAGACTCTTGCCACAACTCTGCGTAGAATTTTCTCCCCTGGCTGTAACTCTTCGGCCTGTTCACAAAGTGTCACTTTGTATCCTGCACGTAGCATTCGTTGAAGGTAACCTTCGGCTGAATGCCAAGGGAATCCAGCCATCGGGACTGGATCGTCACTATTTTTGTCGCGGCTGGTGAGTGTGATGCCGAGGACCTCAGCAGCAGTAACTGCATCGTCGTAGAACATCTCGTAAAAGTCACCCATTCTGAAGAATAGGATGGTGTCTGGATGCTCCGCCTTAATCTCCGCATACTGGTCGAGCATGCTGGGACCCTTCGCCATGAGTTCGGCGAGCCTCCGTCGCAGCCTATGAACCAAACGGCCGTTCACTACGTGAACGATTGATTGGTGAATAAACAGCCACTAAATTCAGATTACGTCGTGTTTCCTCAACAAAGCGTGACCACCAAAGCCAACGAACCCGACAAAGGTGAGAGCCAAGATTAGGTCTCCGAGAAGCGATAAACTCCTGAGAAGGGAATGTTGAGCCGTCGGATCGATTGTCACTCTTGTCGAACCATCCTCGCTAAACATGACGATATTTTCACCTGAATTTGAAGCTGTTGTCAAATCCACTGGGGCACCTTCGGGACAGTTAACCGGTGTTGGTTCAGAATCGCCGATGACCATACTATACAGGCCATTTTCGCCATTGAACCAAAGCATTTCACCATCATCGATTGCAATCGTGCTTACACCTATAGAACCGGCAATTCGGTGGACATTGCGTTCCATCGTCACACCATATATCGCATCACCACCGCCGACGATGGCGATGAATGAGGAATCATCGGTTGGAATGATTGTGTGGAATGTTGCACCAGCTCCACGGTGTAGTAAGATTAGTTGGGGGGCGCCCCCTGAACCTCCTGCTGCATCGATCAGTACCTCTGATGTTTGTCCACCCAGTGCAGGATTGGCACCAGTGGTGTCGTGGCCAATGATGAGAGCCCCACCGGAAACAACCTCGATCTGGTTCATCACAATCGATGAAATCGAGTAAGAGGTGCCATCACTGACATCCAAGCCAGACCACGTGTGTACAGTTCGGTCAGCACCACTTTCAACGATTAGCCAACCTTGACCGAGGATTCCGTCCAATGAAATGATGTCAGGTGGACTATCGCCCCAGGTGAGCGAGCGGGGCGAGATGCTGGTTGAACCTGCCTCCATCCACCCAAACCAACCATCTTCGCCTCCGACCAACCATTGAGTTTCATCGCCACCAATGGCAGTCACATTGCAACCACAATCCAATGCTGACCAAGTGCCACCACTGCCTCGAATCATCAACCCCAAACCCGATTCGGATTGAACCAACGCCAAGGCTTGACCCCCATCCGCATCCCATACGATGTCTACAATGGGGTCAGACAATCCTGTTTCTGAAACAGAAACTCCTGGAAGAACCTGTGCCTGGTTGACCCAGAATGCTCCGAGTAAAATGAAAATACCCAGCGCACCCATTGCCACCCAAGGTCGTTCACGAGGGGAATCGACAAAGGTAAACAGCCGCTCGATGACGTTGGCCATAACACGTCTGTAACCTAGAGAGTTGAAGAACATGTCCGCTCATCGGTATGTCACGCCACCGTAGGTGGCCGGATGCATTCATATACGGGCTGTCGGTGGCCGACGCCCGAGGGAATCGAATATGGCACGCAAGCCCGCGAAGATGTACCGCCGAATTAAGGGCCAGGCATATACTCGACGCAAGTATACTGGCGGTGTCCCAAACAATCGAATTATGCGATTCCACATGGGGAACAGAAAAGCTGCTGAAGCAGATGATTTCCCAGTAGTCCTCCACCTTTCAGTGGATGAAGGTTGCCAAGTTCGGCACACTGCACTCGAAGCGGCCCGTGTGATTTCCAATGCAACCATTCGTGAAGCAGCCGGACAAGAAGGATATGCACTTCGAGTCCATGTCTACCCACACCACATCCTGCGCGAAAACAAGCAAGCGACTGGCGCGGGTGCTGATCGTGTATCTCAAGGCATGCGATGTGCCTTCGGAAAGAATGTCGGGACTGCTGCCAGATGCAAGCGTGACACAACCGTCATCTCAATCTCTACCGATGCCAAGCATTTCCTGTCTGCAAAGGATGCGCTTCGAAAGGCGAGTATGAAAATCCCAAGCCCTTGTTCGACCAAGGTCGTCAAAGGACACGAGCACCTCAAAGGCCTCGTTTGAGCATTTGGTGGCGTTTTTCAGCCACTTC
>CATISE010000095.1 GCA_949538655.1 Marine Group II euryarchaeote MED-G33
CACGCCAGCACCCCCCCCAATGCCTGAGATGCCTGCACCTCCTCCAATGCCTGAGATGCCTGCACCTCCTCCAATGCCTGAGATGCCTGCACCAGCTCCAATGCCTGAAATCATCGCCCCTTCACCAATGTCCGAACCTGCACTTGCACCAGTTGTTGCCAATGCCTCTACTGCTGAAGATGTTGAGCTACCCGATCCAATGGCTGCGCTAGACCTACTGTCCTCCACAGCACCTGCCAATTCGACGCCAGATATTCAGGCAATTGAGGAGACTGTGGTTACTGATGATTTGTTTAGAGCATTGGACACTAAACCTGTTGAAGACGAAGACACTGAGACTGTCGAAGACGAAACTGAAGTAAGTGTTGCTGATTACAAGTGGAAAGACACCGTTCTTGATTCGATTATCGCTAAATTTGAAATTGCAGATCGTGATGCCTTTTTGGTTCATGCAACTGCATTCGATGCAAACAAGAATTTGTATTTGACAAAGAATGAGTTGACCGAGGCTGCCAAGGAATGGGTCGAAATGACAACTCCTATTGCAGATTTGGAACCTGTTGAAGCAGAATCTGAATCAGTGATTGAATCCATTCCTGAACCAACAGTCGTCATCGATGAAGCAATCGCTGCCCCTCCTATGCCGGAAACACCTGAAATGATTCAACCTTCTGTTATCGATGCACCACCTCTACCTGCACCCGCCTCCGAATTACCTCCATTGCAATCACCTCCACCCGCTATGGAATTGCCGCCATTGCCATCACCTCCACCCGCTATGGAATTGCCACCATTGCCATCACCGCCACCTGCTATGGAATTGCCACCATTGCCATCACCTACACCCGCTCCTGAAGCAACTGTACAGGTACAAGCAGTGTCCGAGGCAGAAACCCCTGCGCCGGAGAATACTGGTAATGATCAAACTGAGGATTACCGCGAGTTGTGGAAACGAAGATCTGACAAGTCGTTGCCGCAAATGTATGGTGCCATAGACCGTATTGGTAGTGGAGAAATTGGTTCACTACTCGATCGCTATTCCGATCGTTTTGGGCATGAACTGGATCGTGAGATCATTGTAATGCGCCGGGCTGAACAAGATGCCAGACGAGAAGCAGTTCCTGTGGTTGAATTAATCTCCGCACCCGAAGAGGATGAGGAAGAGAGTGAATTGCAAAGCCAACTAAACGATGTTGAATCAATTCTTCGTCCACTCCAGAAAGCATACAAATCAGCAGATAGCAATGCTGAGAAGAAACGACTCGCGCCCGCACTTAAGGCATTAATCGCTGAACGTAAGATCCTGATTTCTGTAATATCTGGTGAAGCGGATGAAGATGCACTGGAAGATATCCCAGAGCGGCCCGAGATTCCTGATTATGATGGCGACGACGAAGATGTTGTAGATACATCTGATGAATTTGCTGAATTCTTTAATGTCATCAATCAACTTCTCGGAGACATGCCAGAAGATTGGGTCAGTAATTTCGTTGAATCGAATGGATTTGCACTTTTCCAGGAAATAGGTGCTGATCCAAGCGGTGCTAGCGAAAAGTCTCGTCAAAAGTTCTTCAATATGATCAACAATGAACTCGGCAGCATGCCTGAAGATATGCTAGATGCCTTTGTAGCATCACCCGAATTTGAGTTGTATAAAACGATAGGCGAAAAGTACGGAGAGTGATTCCATGGGACTCCTAGAAAAAGCAGGTAAAATCAAAGATGACGATAAGCCAAAAAAGGCTGCTGCAAAGGCAAAGACGGTGAAAGCTAAACCTGTCAAAGCAGCCAAGGCAAAGCCAGTGAAGAAAGCAAAGCCAGCTCGTGAGCCACGAGAGAAGAAAGCACGTGAACCCCGTGTCATGCCCGATAATTTCAAACTCGCTGGTAAGGCAGGTATTTTCGCGAGAAAATTGGTTGACATGATTGTTTCTTATGCTGGCATTGTCGGTCTAATTGCTTACACAGCTTCAGGTGCATTTTTCAATCCAACTCTATTCTTGGTTGGCGCAGCGATTCCACTACTGTTGAACATGATTATTCTCCCACTGAAGACAAATCGAACCGTGGGTATGTTCCTCACTCGTACACGTTTTGTGAATTCGAAAGGTAACCATCCGCATTGGACACATTTGTTTTTATCCAATATGACGACATTGTTTTGGTTGATTGGTTTGAGTGCACTTTTGATGGGTACTGCCAATATGTCAGATCCTGCAACTTCGAAGGAAGGGAAATCGGCCATTGCATTTGCGGTCGTAATATTGCTTGTTCCACTTGCTGATTACATCGTTACCAAACTACGCAAAGCCAATGGTCACACCCAAAATATGTATGACACGCTATACGGCTGCTGGTATGTCGTTGCAGAGCGAGCTGATACCGGTGACAACCGCTGGATGTCTCGACTCGAATCCTTGGGTGACTGGGGCGAAAAGAAGGGCTGGTCGGGCTCGGCTACAGAAGACGAGGATGCAGAAAGTAATGATTGAACCAGGCCAATCTGCTCGTTTGAGTTGCTTAACGGCAGTATCCCGTTTCTTTGAGCGAGGTGCATAACATGAGCCCTGAATCACTGATTGTAATTTATGCCTGTGTCGCGATTGGGGCCTCGTTCCTTTGTTCAATTCTTGAAGCAGTTTTGTTATCGACTTCCAGGGGTCATGTGGCTGTACTGGAAGCAGCAGGTAGTCGAACGGCAGCGCAATGGGTTCGATTCAAGGAAGATCCTGAGCGACCATTGACAGCAATTTTGACACTAAACACGATTGCTCACACGGTTGGTGCACTTGGTGTAGGTACACAAGTTGAGGCCATATATGACGGACATTATGCAATGGCCATTGCCTCAGCACTATTGACAATTGGTGTTTTGTTATTCAGTGAAATTTTACCGAAGACACTGGGGACGTTGTATTGGAAATCTCTCTCTGTCCCGAGTGCATATATCCTCAATATTTTGATTTGGCTATTAATATGGGTAGTTGTACCAATCGAAATTATTCGCAGCATATTCCCTGCAGCAGAACAAGAGACAGTATCTCGAGAAGAATTGGTTGCTCTGGCAGATATTGGAGAATCTGAAGGGGCAATAGAGGAAGATGAAGAAAAGGTCATCACCAATTTGTTGCGTTTGCGAGAAAAATTGGTGAGTGAAGTCATGACCCCTAGTGTCGTGATGACTGCTGTATCCGTCGATTGGACCGTTGAGACGGTTCGGAAGGAAATCCCAATTATGACCCATGGTCGATTGCCAGTAACAGGGGAGTCGATCGACGATATCCGCGGAATTGTGTTACGTAGTGATATATTGAGAAAGGCTGCTGCCGATGAGGATGATGTGTTAATGTCTGAAATCATGAGACCAGTGACATTCTGTAACCAATCACAATCAGTCGATGTTGCGCTTGACATCCTTCTGGATAAGAGGGAACAAATCATGATTGTACAGGATGAATTTGGAGGCACTAGGGGACTTCTGAGCATGGAAGATGTCATCGAAACCCTGTTGGGTGTTGAAATTGTTGATGAAGCAGATCTTGATGCAATCGAAGAAGGGACCACCGCTGAAGATTTGCGTGAATTCGCGAAGGAAAAGTTTGGCCAAAATACTGGAGAATCCCCTGAAACAGATGAAGAATGAGGGATTTGATGTCTGGCGAGCATGTTCTAATTTGTGTTGCTTGGCCTTATGCAAACGGACCATTACACCTTGGGCACGTTGCTGGTTGCTATCTACCGCCAGATATTCATGCTCGATATGAACGTGCAAAAGGCAACCGTGTATTGATGGTTTCAGGTTCTGATGAGCACGGAACGCCGATTACTGTTACAGCTGAAACTTTGGGAATATCCCCACAAGATGTTGTTGACAAATACCACGCTACCAACACACAGGCACTTCTTGACCTCGGCTGTTCATGGGAACCAAATATCGACGCCCGTGGAGTTGATTATGGTGGTTCACTATTCAACAGAACAAGCGATCCTGAGCACAAGAAATTCGTGCAGGAGAATTTCAAATCACTGTTGGCAGCGGGATTGTTTGAGCAAAAGACAATGCAACAATATTACGAGATCCGTGAAAATGGTGGCCGTTTCCTCCCTGATCGTTATGTCGAAGGTGAATGCCCAAACTGTGGTGAAGATGGTGCTAGAGGTGACCAATGTGATGAGTGTGGTACGACCTACGAATCTCATGAATTGCAAAATCCTCGTTCAAAAATGAACCCTGACGCTGACATCGAAATCCGCGATACTGAGCACTTTTTCTACAGACTCGACCGATTCCAGTCTGCATTGGAACAACATGCTGCTGAAAGAAACACCTCGTGGAAACCCAACGTACGCGCCATGACCAAGCAGTGGTTGGACATGGGTCTCCGACCCAGAGCAGTAACACGTGATCTTGAATGGGGAATTTCACTTCCACTCGAAGGGGTTGAATGGGATGGGAAATGTGTCTATGTATGGTTCGAAGCGGTTCAAGGATACTACTCATGCGCAAGACTCTGGTCTCAGAGGTATTCCGACTCGGAGGATTGGAAGAAATGGTGGTGTGTTTCTCAAGACGGTGTAGTACCTCGGCATTTATACTTCCTTGGCAAGGATAACATTCCATTCCATACTGTCATTTGGCCCGCTCTCATTATGGGTTTGAATCATGCCAACAACGGATTAGGGGAGGGGGATGATGTTCGCCTACCAGGGCCTGGTGATTTGGCGCTCGAAACCAATGTCCCTGCAATGGAATATCTCATGTTGGCTGGCGGACAATTTAGCAAGAGCCGTAAACATGCTGTATGGCTACCTTCATTCCTCGAGCGATTTGATCCAGATACCCTGCGATACTACCTAAGCATTAACATGCCAGAGAGTCATGATACAGATTTTAATTGGCCTGACTTTGTTGAGAAAATTAATTCTGAACTGAATGGTACATACGGTAATTATGTCAACCGAATAATGAGTTTGGGCAACAAATTGGGTGGCGCGGACAGTACGGAATCGGATCCAGAAAATCCACTACACGTTTACGACCAATTGGAATTGTGTAAAGATGCGATGGAAAGGCTGGAGCAAATCTATGTTCAAATTAATCAAAGCCTAAATCGACACCGATACAAGGAAGCTTTGCGTCATGTTATGTCAGCAGCCCAATATGGAAACCAAATGATTCAGAAGGCAGCTCCTTGGGAGGCGATCAAGAATCTAAACGATGATACTTCGAAAACTCAAGATAGTCTCGCAAAATTAGCATTTGGATGGCGATTGGCTCGCTTTTTGGCGATTACCAGTCAACCATTCCTACCATTTAGTGCCCAGCGACTTTGGTCAATGCTTGGTCAAGATGGGCAAGTATCCGAAGTCGCATATGAAAGTGCAATTGATTGGACTACCCCAATGACGTGGTCAGCCATCAGTGAGCCGTTGTTTTCACGACTAGATTTAGATTCAATATTAGAGCACGAAGAATCACTCGTGTCAACAGTTCAATCAGAAACACATGATGACCCTGGGCATGGGGTCAAGGGCACCGGCAAAAAATCAAAGGTAAAGGAGGAAAAGAAAATGAACAAAGCACCTGAAGGAACAGCATTTTTGGATTTTGATACATTCATGTCTGTTGAATTGCGTACTGGCACGATTACTTCTGTTGAAGATCATCCCAATGCAGACAAATTGTATGTGGTCAAGATTGACGATGGTACCGATTCTGGTAGAACTGTATGTGCTGGACTCAAACCATACTACACAATCGAAGAGATGACTGGTAAACTGGTTGTTTTTGTCGCCAATCTTGAACCACGTAAGTTACGGGGAATTGTTTCAGAGGGGATGATTTGCGCTGCAGATGATGGTCAAGGTGCTGTTAAACTGATTACAATTGATGGCGTAATTGAAAATGGATCAAGAGTGCGTTAGTACTCTGGTTTTTCAAAAAATTCCCACTGTAAATCTACGATTTCTTCCCGCGATTTTGCATCTTGATATGCCTTCAAAGGTTCTGCATTTAAGATTAAAAATTGTTCACCCCATGAAAATGGCTTGAGTATCCGTCTGGCTTGTTCCTCTTTACCCAATAGCATCAGGCATACGGATAGTGCCTCAACGGTACTCAATCTGCCTGGTTTTCCCCATGATACTGGATTTGCAGCAAGAACCAATGGAAGAGTTCTCCCCTCCAAGCGAGGTGATGATTTACGGATTTGACCGATGGATTCAGTAAGCCGCTTCCATGAACAATCCAAAGCAACCAATGATGCCCCTTTCTCAATCAGTGGTAAATCATCCGGCCCCAATATGATACCAGCAGACGGGTCTAGCAAATAACCGCGTCGAGGTGGTCTCCGGGTGCTGAAGTGTAACGTGGCCAATTCCCTAGAGGCCAATTTTCGAGCCGTGCATTTCTTAGGATCATCTTGCTCAAGATGTATGATGTGCAATGGCACATCGTAAGTCATCTAGTCACCTCGCATGTCCTTCTTAGCTTGATTATACAAATCTTCCATCGTCATCTGACGATCCTTGGTGCTACGGACAATTGTTTCTTCTTCAGTTGTCCTTTCGACCATTAGTTGAATATTCAAAATCCTTTCAAATTTATTCACGACTGCATCGGTTGGCCTCTTCCCACCTTCAGAATGCTGTATGATATTGACGCGTTCTGCCATTCTTTTGGCCAATTCACGTTGGTCCCAACCCATTGCTTCCCGAGCCTGACGAATTGCTGAAGAAAAATCGCTACGCAATTCTTTGCTGCGTCGAACCATGATATCCTTGCCTTTTTTACCAGTCCCACGATATCCGCCGCTTGCTTTCGGTTTTGGCTGATGAGTCGGGCGTGGGGTGTTGTTTTGATTCTCCTCCGGTAGGGCAATGCCCATTCTCTGCATACATTGTTTGCACGCTTCAATCGATGTTTGTCCACGCATTACAGAACGTGTACCGACCTTCATAGCCCCACAGAGTTCACAGTCGCCCATCGTATCCCACCTGCTGCCCTACGGCATGGGTCTTCAAGTTCACTATACCTACAATCAATGTGTAAATCTTCTTGAACGTTCGCCATACCGACCAAACATGACTTCGGACTCTGATGCCATCACACCGGGTGATGATTCAATGCCATCTCGCGATGATGATGGCCTAGATGGTCAGCTTTCTCGACTTGAGAATGATTTCAGAGAGTTAACTGAAAAAGCACAGAATTTACTGACAGAACGCGTATATTTGGAAAATGAAGTAAGTCAACAAAAAAAGAAAGTGAACCGATTGGAAGAAGAAATCCGCATGCTGCGTTCACCTCCACACATTGTTGGCCACGTTCAAGATCGAATCAGTGATGAGAAAGTGGTCGTCAGATCTTCCAATGGTACGGTGTTTCTGGTAGCTGCGAACCAACGTATCGATACAGATTCGCTCAAACCTGGTGCGAGAGTTGCACTTAATCAAGATACATTGTCCGTAATCGAAGTCTTGCATGATGCTTGGGACCCGTTGGTAACCGGTGCTGAAATGCTAGAGCGGCCTGAAATCTCCTATGAAGACTTGGGTGGCCTTGATGAACAGATTAGACTCATTAAAGAGAGCATTGAATTGCCATTAACATCGCCTGAATCGTTTACCAGATTTGGAATAGAACCACCCAAGGGTGTTCTTCTCGTAGGCCCACCAGGTTGTGGAAAAACAATGCTGGCAAAGGCAGTTGCTGCATCTACAGATTGTTCATTCATACGGCTAGTTGGCAGTGAATTGGCTCAGAAATACATCGGTGAAGGTGGGCGAATGGTTCGAGAGTTATTCGACTTGGCTCGAGAAAAAGCACCATCGATTGTTTTTATCGATGAAATTGATGCAATTGGGGCTAAAAGACTCGATACTGCAACGAGTGGAGATCGTGAAGTTCAACGCACATTGATGCAATTACTCGCAGAGTTGGATGGATTTGATGCACTGGATGATGTTAAACTCATTTCAGCGACCAACCGACCCGACATTCTGGACGAAGCACTACTACGTCCCGGTAGATTTGATCGAATCATTGAAATCCCATTACCTGACGAAGATGGTAGAACTTCTATTTTGAAAATACATATGGGTAAAATGCCAAAATCCAAAGATCTATCTGTAGCTAAAGTTGTTTCACAGACCAAGGGATTCAGTGGTGCTGATTTGAAGGCAACCTGTGTTGAAGCTGCGATGGTTGCAATACGTGCCAAACGTAAATCGGTCAATTCCAAAGACTTCAGAACCGCGATTGAGCGAATTTCTGAAAAGAAAGCCAATTCATCACGTGTAGATGCACCTGAACATCTGTTCCATTGATGCGAACACTCATGGATAGCCTCTGTTGAGCACTTTCTATGGCGGCTCTGATTGAGTGTGTACCAAATTTTTCTGAAGGATGCGACCAGAGTGTAATCGATGCGATTACAGAGGCCATGACATCGATCGAAAACGTGACATTGCTAGATGTAGACATGGGAGCAGACTTCAATCGCACAGTTGTCACAATTGTTGGCCCACCCGAGCAAGTTCTCAAAGCTGCACTTTCTGGTACAAAGGTCGCATTGGATCGAATTGACATGGCAAAACATTCAGGTGAACACGATCGTATGGGTGCCGTTGATGTCGTACCATTCATCCCTATTTCTGATTCGACAATGTCAGATTGTGTTGAATTATCGAAGCGTTATGCTGAACATGCGAGTCAGGAATTCGGTCTACCGGTCTATCTCTATGCTGAATCCGCGCGTTCAGATCAGCGGGTCCGATTGCCAGACATACGTCGTGGTCAGTATGAGGGGTTGTCTGAAAAGTTGAGTGATCCTGCTTGGAAACCCGATTATGGGCCAGCTGAATTCAAGCCAAAGATGGGTGTTACCGCAACTGGTGCCCGTAATATTTTGATTGCTTACAACATAAATTTAGATACTGATGACAAATCTTCTGCCAATAAAATTGCTGGAAAATTACGCACAAGTGGGGTTTTGAAGAAGGACTCCGATGGTCAAAAAATCATCGGTCATGACGGTAAAGCTGAGAGAATCCCAGGCCGATTCCAATCGCTGCAGGCAGCTGGATGGATGTATAACGATGATATTGCACAGGTTTCAATGAATCTACTAGATTATTCAGAAACAGGACTGCATATCGTTACAGAGGCAATTCGTGAAGAGGCTCAAACATTAGATTTGAAGGCCACCGCAGGTGAACTGGTTGGTCTTGTCCCACTCAATGCCATTGTAGATGCTGGAAAATTCTACCATCAGGGTTCAGATGATGCTGACATAGAAACATTGGTAGATGCTGCAATCAGTGGATTGAACTTGGATTATTTGAGTGAATTTGATCCGCATGAACGAATTATTGAATGGGCAGCGGGGGTTACTGAATGACTGATTATGGCGGAATGTCGCTTGATGAATATCGTGATGCACTCGCATCAGACGCCCCCACACCAGGTGGTGGAACCGCTGCGGCAGTTGCTCTTTCACAGGGTGCTGCGCTATCGTTGATGGTTTGCAATTTAACATTGGGTAAGGAGCGGTGGCAAGATGGTTGGACTTCAGCCGAATCATGCATTAAAGTCGCTGAACCATTACTGGAACGAGGACATCAACTGGCCCGTGAAGACGCTGCAGCGTTTGATCTTGTGATGGCAGCTTTCAGGATGCCAAAATCAAACGATGATGAAATTATGCTGCGCAAATCTGCGATTCAGGACGGGACACTTGGTGCTGCTATGGTGCCCATGGAAACCGCAAAATTGGCATACGAGTTATTGAATGTTTTACCGGGTTTAGCATCCACAGGTAACGGAAATGCCGTTACTGACGTAGGTGTTGCTGGTCTTCTGGTCAGTGCTGCTTGCAAAGGAGCATTGTTTAATGTTGAAATCAATATCAATTCACTACCTGACGATATGGCCACTCCATTGCGTACGGAAATGGATGAGTTGCGAATAGATTGTCGTGACAAAGCACGTGAGATTATGCATCGTGTTCATGAGCGGTTGCAATCTTAAGGGCAGAATCGAGGCGATCCATTGCTGCTATAATGTCCTCTACACTCACCGCACCAATACTGATGCGAAACCAACCTGTATCCGACTCTAGCCCAAATGCTTGAAATGGAACCACTGCAACACCGGCTTCTTCGAGTAACCAAGTCCTGATTTCCTCATTTGTATCGCAATCAAGTAAATTGAACAGGTCAAATTGGGTCGAAAGATAGATGCCGCCTTCAGGTTCGACATAATTGACGCCAAAATTTCGCATCGCACCCAATCGATTTTTCAGAATTGACATTCTTTCTTCAATACGTTTGTCTAAGTCCTCAAAATATTCTTCTAGCAGTGCTGTATTACTGTATAATTTAGCCGCTGCACTTTGGATTGGCCTTGCTGGCCACGCACCCATGTGTCCAATGAGCGCGACGACCGGAGGAGCCATTGAGGGAGGAATTGCCATCCAGCCTAAACGTAGACCTGTCCCCGTCAGTGATTTGGAAATTGCATCCAGGGTAATCGTATAGTCGAAAATATCCGGGCAAACTTGTACAGGATGTACGTGATCTATACCATCAGCAGTCATTGTTGAATACACTTGGTCGTATACCAAAATTACTGGCTTTCTTCCAGAAACTTTGCGTCGCTCATTTTCTGCCATGACAACATCGCATATGTCCTTCAACTCATTTCGAGTGTAACACGTACCAGTTGGGTTGAGAGGGCTGTTTAGAATCAACACGCGAATATCCTCTACCCGAGATTGGATATCAGCAGCGGTGGGTAAAAAACGACTCTCTGGAGTCCCCTGAATCGGTATGTCAATTGCTCCATTAAGGTGGACATAGTAATGATTATTCCAAGCTGGTACACCATGCGCTAACCCATCGCCGGGTTCTAGAAATAAGCGAAACGAGGCATATAGCACTGGTCGAGCACCGGACCCCACAATGATGCCTTCAGAACCAACATCAACTCCATATCTCACAGACATCCAATTCGATAGTGCATCACGAAGTTCAGGCAGTCCCGCTGCAGGAGGGTAATTGGTTTCGCCCCCCAAAACGGATTCAACGATAGCTTCTGTAAGATGACTCGGGACTTCGAACTGTGAAGGAGAAAAATCGCCTACAGTAAATGGGGTAACTGGCTCACCATTGGCAATCATTGCACGTACACTGGCTGCAATACTGAGGATACGGCTACGTTCCATTCCATTGGCCATGTCTGATAGCCGCCATGTTACAGAATCGTCCATATGTCGTCCTTGTGTAAGCCGTTCTTAGATTGAACGGCATACATCGCTCGGAATAACCTCAAGAGGGGGGCCGTTTTCACAATATTATGGGTCTGGAATCACTCGCTCAGGGTCTACCGAATCGTTTACCTGAACACCCGGGTATCGACGCCAGCGTAGATCATGCACCACGTCGTAAAGACATCCTGACTCAGTCTGAGAAGCGACTAGCATTGCGCAATGCTTTGAGATACTTTAAGCCGGATGATCATGCAATACTTGCTCCAGAATTCAAAGATGAATTGATTAATTTTGGTAGGATCTACATGCATCGTTTTCGACCAACTGAATATGAGATGCGTGCACATCCAATTGATGCTTATCCAGCAAAATCAAAGCAAGCTTCTGCAATCATGCTGATGATACAAAATAATCTGGATCCTGCGGTTGCACAATTTCCTCACGAATTAATCACATATGGTGGGAATGGTGCTGTGTTTCAAAATTGGGCTCAATATCACATCACCATGGGATATTTATCACAGATGAGTGAAAATCAAACTTTGGTCATCTATTCGGGACACCCATTGGGACTATTTCCTAGTCATCCTGAAGCGCCCCGAGTTGTAATCACGAATGGAATGGTGATTCCCAATCATTCCAAACAAGATGACTATGAACGAATGAATGCGTTGGGCGTCAGTCAGTATGGACAGATGACTGCTGGTTCATACATGTATATTGGCCCGCAAGGCATTGTTCATGGTACTACAATCACTGTTCGCAATGCTGCTAGAAAATATCTTGGAAAGGACGATTTATCTGGTGTTAGCTATGTTACGAGTGGGCTTGGAGGAATGTCTGGTGCACAAGCCAAGGCTGCAGTTATTGCAGGAGCTACGAGTATCATCGCAGAAGTGAACCCTGTAGCCGCAAACAAGCGACATCAACAGGGTTGGTTAGATGTTGTTGCAAGTGATGTTGATGATGCCATCGATCGGATGATTGCAGCAGTATCTGAAGGTAGAGCAACATCGATTGGGTACATCGGCAATATTGTTGATTTATGGGAACGCCTGGTTGAACGCGATGTTTCTGTTGACTTGGGTAGCGACCAAACAAGTTTGCATAACCCCTGGCAAGGTGGTTACTTCCCCGTTGGAATTGACTACGAGGATGCAAAGTTGATGATGTCGGAAGATCCTGTTGAATTCAAAAAATCTGTCGAATCAACCCTGAAACGTCATGTTAATGCCATCAATACAATGGTCGATAAGGGAATGCGATTCTGGGATTATGGAAATGCGTTTATGCTTGAATCTAGCCGTGCAGGTGCAGATATCATGAATGAAGATGGTACATTCAGATATCCGTCATATGTTGAGGATATCATGGGCCCAATGTGCTTTGATTATGGGTTTGGACCTTTCAGATGGGTCTGCTGCTCTGGCAAAAAATCCGACCTGGAAATTTCAGACCAAATCGCATGCGATATACTCAGCGATATGGCTTCCACCAGTTCGTCTGATATACGACAACAAATGCTTGACAATATTCAGTGGATTAAGGAAGCTGGCCAGAACCAAATGGTTGTGGGTAGTCAGGCACGTATCCTCTACGCAGATGAGCTCGGACGGCGTAATATCGCACAAGCCTTCAATGACGCGATAAGCGATGGGCGTATCTCTGCACCAATTGTACTGGGAAGGGACCATCATGATGTGAGTGGTACAGATTCACCGTATAGAGAAACGGCAAACATCCGCGATGGGTCGATGTTCACTGCAGATATGGCTGTGCAAAATTTCGTTGGTGATGCTTTCAGAGGTGCAACATGGATTAGTCTGCATAACGGTGGAGGTGTTGGATGGGGTGAAGTGATCAATGGTGGGTTTGGCATGGTGCTTGATGGCAGCCCTGAAGCGAGCAATAGACTACAATTGATGTTAGGCTGGGATGTAAACAATGGAATTGCCCGTAGGGCTTGGGCACGTAACCCTGGTGCTGAATTCGCCATTCAAAATGCCATGGAGCGGAATGACTTACTGAAAGTCACGTTGGCAAACCATGCTACAGATTATATTTTAGACAATTTATTTCCGGAATAGAGAAATTGGAATCCAGTATACAGAGTTTGTTACTCAAACATCAAATGTTAATGCTTTCACGCCAATATGGTGACGGCATGACGGACATCGTTCTAATTGACGGCGAAACACTCGACTATTCAGATGTAATAGCACTTTCACAAGGCCGAAAAAAAGCCGTATTTAGTGATCTAGCTCGTTCGAAAGTTCAACTGGCAAGAGAGACTGTATTGGGAATCATCAACCGTGGGGAAACTGCATACGGCATCAATACGGGATTTGGTTCTCTATCCAAAGTTGGTATCAGTTCAGAAAATTTGCAACAACTCCAGACAAACTTGATTCGCAGTCATGCATGTGGAATTGGAGAGGATATGCATCCAGAAGATGTGCTCGCGATGATGGTCATCAGAGCCAATTCTCTAGCCAAAGGTCACAGTGGTGTACGACCAATGGTTGTCGATTTATTGCTCTCATGTATCCATTCAGGAATAGCCCCACAAATACCCAGGATTGGTTCGTTAGGGGCATCTGGTGATTTGGCACCACTGGCCCACCTTGCCATGGGATTAATGGGTGAAGGTGACGGATATATCAGATCAACATCAACACAGCAAGATCAATCAATGAATGGTTGGAGAAAGACACAGATGTCAGCTGCTCTGAAAATTTCTGGATTAGAACCACTTCAATTGGAAGCCAAGGAAGGATTGAGTCTGATCAATGGAACAACTCAGATGTGTGCATGGTTATCCAGAGCATTGCTTGAATTTGAACACCTTTTGCTCGCAGCCGATATTTCACTTGCACTATCAGTCGAAGCACTCAACGGCTCACACGCACCTTTTGATGCTCGAATTCACGATGTGAGAAATCAGCCAGGACAGTTGGTGATGTCCCATCGTCTGCGGATGTTGCTTGATGGAGGTACGATTCAGGCTGCTCATACAAATTGCGATAAAGTCCAAGATTCCTATTCACTGCGTTGTTCACCGCAAGTCCATGGCCCCGCTCATGAAGCATTGTCAGATACACTGAAAACGCTAACAATTGAACTCAACAGTGCAACAGACAATCCCCTTGTTTTCCCCAGTCCTGCCAATCCAGGCCCCCATGAGGTTGTAAGCGGGGGTAATTTCCACGGCCAAATTTTGGGTATTGCCGCAGATCGATTGTCGATAATTGCACATGAGTTGGCAGTTATTTCAGAGCGTAGGACCAACCAATTACTGGACCCAGCATGGTCAGGACTCCCAGCATATCTCGCCAAGAACTCTGGACTCGAAAGCGGTTTGATGATAGTACAATATGTTGCTGCTGCTGCCATTGCAGAAATGCATGTATCTGGCAACCCGGCTACCCTTTCTAACGTCAGTGTATCGAACAATAAGGAAGATCATGTTAGCATGGGCGCGACAGCTTGTTACAAATTAATCCAGCAGAATCAAAATCTTTCGAGAGTGATTGCGTGTGAGTTGATATGTGCCGTTGAGGGTTTAAGACACAATGAAAACCATCCTAGTCCAGCATTGTTAGCAGCTGCCAATTGGGTTAGTGAACGGGTTCCAGAACTGACTGGCGACCGTAGTATGAGCCAAGATATCCAAGGAGTCAGTGAGGGGTTAATTCGTGGATCTCTTTCTCAATCGGTGCGCAGTGTGCTTGAAATTTGATTAGGACGACCCTGACAATAATTCATCAAGTTTCGCCTCTACATCGCCAATACCTGTCAATTGCATGATTCGGAACCTCATTTTTGCGGCCTCCACAGTATGCCCCCTAATTTCGATCATCTGAATTCGTCGTTCACATTCGACAGCCCTACGCACATTCTCCTCGACTTCACGATAGATTTCGTATCTCTTTGTGCCATCAGAATTCAATGAATGCTCTAAACTTGAAACGTCGAATCCCATGTCCACCCATTGTTTGATTCGCCGTGAAAGCACTGCAGGTGTTAGGGCTGCCTCTGCAATCGTTGACAGCATCACAACAGATGAATCTTCGATAACTTGGGGGGTTTCGGCTTCATCATCCACGTCATTTTGCACAACCTCTTCCACCTGCTCTGACCCAGAATCTTCTGTGGTCGATTCTACTTCTGCTTCTGTAACAAGTTGCCCAATTTCAAAGGGCATGGCTTCACGCCTCAGGTGTGCGATTTCAGTGCCATCCAATGATAGAGGTGTGAACGGAAGAAGAACCGTCCATTCAGTGTCATTCAGTTCGTCTGCCAAACTACGCGTGAATGCCAAAAATGCGTCAAATCCCTGGCGATGAATCAGATATTCAACTGCGTCTAGCCATATGATTCCACTATCACTGACAATTCTAGTACAGATGGAATGATGTATACGCTCTAATGATGGTGAAAGAGCATGTGAATCCATTGACTCGGACAACCATTTGAATTCAATTTTTTGAAGATCAATATGTTGACTTAATCTTTGAGGGGAGAGTCGTGTAAATACTGATGCTGGTGTTCCAAATTCATGCACTACCATTGCCAACCAATGTAGAGGGGTACGAGGGTCTTCGGAAAGAATGCTGAAAACGCGCCCCTTACGCGGAAGGGAGACTGTAGATATTGGGTTAGAAGTCATCTGACCAGTTGCCTTTGAACTGCGACCGCTATTAGCCCATTCGGAGAGACTGAGACTTCCATTGAGATTCGTTATCTTCCTTCTATGCACCGACTGAACTGTTATATCGTCGTCCAAGAGTGGTTCAACTGGTGTGGACGTGACAGCGGACGACGATAATTCTGAAGATGCTGATGTTGAAATGGCAGAGTGTGGTGTGCTGACATGCCGCGCGATTATTCCACTTGATTCTAAATCATGTCCAACTTGTGGCGTTTCGTTTTCAGGAGTAGCCGAAGAACAGATGGGTGAATGTGGCGCTTGTGGGGCATTAGTCCCCATCGACAGTAAATCGTGTCCACAATGTGGAGTTCATTTTGTCTTAGATGATTTGACCACAGAACTATCTAATTGGATGAAAGAAGAATCCCTTACAATTACGGAACTTTTTGGCGTAGTTGATACCGATAATGACGGTAGCTTGTCTGCTGCAGAAATCAAAAATGCCCTTCTAGATCGGGATTTGACATTCCTCGGTTCAAATGAATTGGATCGATTCCTTTCGCAAATTGATTTGAATCGTGATGGTGTAATCTCATTCCCAGAATTAGCGGCAGCCCTATCGATGCCCTGGTCACCACCTGAAGAAATGACGGTTCTTGAACCTGAAGACGGTGACGATGCAGAGGGTCATGTTGAAGTGGAATCTGATGACGAAGAGGATGAGTTGCGATACACGGAGCATGTTCTTGAAAGAGTGATGAAAGCACACGGAATTACGGATAAAGAAGCATTCCTCGCACACGCCACATCTTCGGACAAAGATGGAAATAATTTCCTCAGAGAAGATGAGTTAACTGAGGCTGCAATCTTATGGAATGTCAATATAGGTTCTGAGGATGATGGGAAAACAGATGATGAAAATCAAGTCGAGGATTCAGATGACGATCAGGAAGAGGACTCCGTGGATGACGATGGTGGTGATGCAGAGTCTGATGATGAAGAATCTAAGGACGACGACGATGAAGATGAAGACTCTGAGGACGACGACGATGAGGATGAAGAATCAGAGGACGACGACGATGAGGATGAAGACTCTGAGGACGACGACGATGAGGATGAAGAATCAGAGGACGACGACGATGAGGATGAAGA
>CATISE010000096.1 GCA_949538655.1 Marine Group II euryarchaeote MED-G33
AATGAGATGTCAAAACTGACCTGAAGTGTACTCCCACCTTGCGCGCCTTGATCATCGTCTCCAGGATGATCGAGATTGTCGAGAACAACATACCAGTTCTTCTCATCTTCATCGAGTGGAACCGTCCAATGCCAACGAGCGGAGCCAATCATGTCCTCAAACACTGTTTCTTCAGCCCAGTAAACTGTTGAGCGGTAAGACTGGTCGTTGGAGTAGGCTTGCAATGCAGCGTTTCTAAAGACGAGGAAATCGAAATTAACATCCGAGGAGATATCAAAATCGACGATGGTTCCTGGGGCCAAAATACCAAGAGATATTTTCTTGCAATCCTGATCAGCGATGATGATTGGATCCGGCATGGTACTGATGTCGATGTTGCCACAAACGGTTGAACGGCCCTCACTCGAAGCGGCCAACGGCAGTGATGATGTGACGAGCAAGGTGACGAGGATGAACACCACGCGTGCGTGTCGCATATCGACCGCTTGATTCATTCACCTTTGAAGGTCGCCCATGGCGGTGTATCAGAGATTCTTCTTATTCCAACCGTTTTCGACCCGAACGTGATGGGAAACATCACCGTTGGCATCAATGGCAAACCAGTCACCATCCTGGGTTGCAGCAACCCCTCCGGAGAAGTGTTCTCGAGCTTCGCTGACAAGTGGAGAAAGTCGTTCGATTCGACTCGAATAATGTGTCAATGCCAATGTAGATGCTTTGCATGATGTCGCGTGGCGAGCCGCATCTGACGCTGTTGAATGATAATACTGAGTAGCGCGTTCTTGCTGGTCAGCAAGGAAGGTTGCTTCATGGAGCAATAGTTGTGGAGGGCTGGGGAGATTTGCTGCATCAAAGCCGATGGGGCCGTGAGCAGTATCTCCACTGATCATGATGCTACAACCGGGATGTGGTTCGCCGCGGAAACTTGCCGCGGTGAGAGTTTGTCCATCCACGAGCAAATCTTCGCCTTGGGCCAGTTTTCCAACTTGTTCGTCTGAGAGGCCCAGCGTTGTTGCGCGTTCACGATCGAATCGACCTCGTTTCCGATTCGTCTCAAAATGATAACCGCAGGATGGAACACCATGGTGAGTTGGAACGATGGTTACTGTAATGCCTTCAAGCGGTTGAATCGGGGATTTGAATGGCATGTCTCCATCGATGGGAATCAGAACCCAATCAATTGGGTACGAGGAATCGTCATCCTTGGTGCCAATCGCTTGCCACTGAGAGAATAGAATTGCGAGGTCAGTGGAAGAAATCCCACTTTCTTCAGGTGGAGTTTCTCCCGGATGCCGAGTCGCCCAATCAATGGCCTCCCGCGTAGAAGGACCCATGACAACCATTGGATTACGGCGACCGTCTAGGTCCAGTGTTTGCAGCATTGGTAGCAAACCCCAGGTGTGATCGAGGTGTCCATGTGTGAGGAAAATTGCGCGGGTACGCGATATGCGAGTTCGATTTTCCAAGCCACTCGATTTCAGAGCACGATTGTGATCAATCATACGCTTCTGCATACCTTCGCCACAGTCGATGATGGCCAAACCACCAGGCGTGTTTAGCACGGAACCTGAGACAGAACGACCATGTGCGAATCGAGCGCTAGACGTGCCCAGCACGTGTAATTCAAACATCTTCCTTCCTCGCGAATCAACAGAATGACACCCACTTTCGCAGGTGG
>CATISE010000097.1 GCA_949538655.1 Marine Group II euryarchaeote MED-G33
TCCAACACCTCAAGGCAGAAGAGGCATTGCGAGATGCGTTGGGCAAATGGAGAAATTGAAATGGATACTCACGCAAATTTGATCGGTGAGAAATTTCCACAATTTTCTTTGAAAGATTCTGAAAAAAAAACCGTCAATTTCGACGACTTACTCGGACGTTGGTCAGTGATATTTTTCTATCCAAAAGATGGCTCACCGGGGTGTACCATTGAATCCTGCACATTCAGAGACAAGTATGAACAAATTGTGTCTCTAGGGGCCCAGATTATCGGGGTCTCTTCGGATTCTGTTTCCAGGCATCAGCGATTCAAGAAAAAGCACCGACTGCAGTATACATTGTTGAGTGACCCTCAAAGTCGATTGTCAAAGAAGATGCGACTGAAAAGGACCCTTGGATTCATGCGTGCCCGCGTAACATTTGTAGTCGATCCCGAGGGTGTGATTCGGGGCAGCGTAACTTCTCAGTTCAACCCTACAAAGCATGTTAAGAGTGCCATTCGGCAGCTCGAAGAACTGACTGTGTCCGCTTGATTGAATTGAAAAGTCTCTATTCGGCTTGAGAATCAACCTTACAGGTTTTGATCCCCATCACCGAGTAAAATGGACAATGTCCGGCAACCGATGTCAGCACACTCCAGAGCCCTACAACAAGGAAAATCAATTCCCATTGAGCACTGGATACGTAGTCGAATACGACAAATCCAAGTCCACCAACAAGTCGAGCAACTCTATCTCCAAATCCTAGATTCACATTATCACCTCATACCTTTGCAAAAATTCCACTATTCATGTCGAATGGCTGGAAAAGACGCTTCCAGGGCAGATGCTCCAAACCTGCCATTACGAACATCTGATCAATGACTGCAATTGGAGCCATTCGAGGGGCAGTACCTGCCACATATCCATCGATCCATCCATGCACTTGTTGGCGGATTTTACCGGAGATAGAATTTGGCAATCGACCTACTGCACGACGAAGTGCCCCAGCTACATACTTTTTCTTCACGATTGTATTCATGTGCATTTGTGCTGCTGTAATGTATCTCAGTGCCACTTTTTCGATGTGATCTTTATCGGATTGAGAAATCAATCGACCCAACTCAGCGGGCGCTTTTGGTGAACGACTTTGCAACAACAGTTTGTGTTCAGCATGGAACTGCTGAAGTGAACTGACGGTCCACCCTTCCTCATCTCGTTGCCACCATCGATGCATCATGCCGACCCTGGCAAAGAAATTCTCCAGTTGCAAAGGATCGTTGAGGCGGCCTTCTTCAATCGCTGGAATTTGTGGATTTAGATTGGTGAAAACCATTGCGAATAGACCTTGGCCATCGCGTTGTGGATGTTTGTTTTCGTAGACTTTGACTCTCTCGAGACCACAGCTTGGTGAATCTTTCTTTAGAACAATACCTGAGATCTTCTGATGCATCAATGCATCCGATTGCAATTCAGACCACGAGAGCATCGTATCGGTCAAATCATCTCCAGATACCGGTTCAATCAGGTGTATTTCACCTTCCTCACGCACGAGGCGGATTGTTGGACGTGGAGTCCCTAGTCCAATACCCACTTCCGGGCAAATTGGGACTGTCTCGATGTTTTTACTGACACTTTGTAGTAAGCGATGATTACAATGTCCACCATTGTATCGAACGTTCTGGCCAAGTAGACATGCTGATATTGCAATTTTAGGGGTTTGTGCTTCTTGCATACCCCTGACATTGCGGTTCCACTTATAGAGAGTGGTTTACGAGCAACGTCAATATTCCACTGATTCGGGATCTAAATCCCGACAAATCATCACCATGGA
>CATISE010000098.1 GCA_949538655.1 Marine Group II euryarchaeote MED-G33
ACAGTTGCATTTTCATGTGCAATGGCCCGCTTGGTCACCAAGTTGTAGACATTGGCACTCCAATTCTGGACCGTTGAATAACGAATGTGTGCACCAGGAAGGGCAATCAGTTCAACCACAGCAGAATGAAGTGAATCTGTAGAGTATGTAGGGGCTGTGCATCCTTCGACATAGTGGATTGAAGAACCTTCATCGGCAATGATCAGCGTTCGTTCAAACTGGCCCATGTTCTTGGCATTGATTCGGAAGTATGCCTGAACTGGCATTTCTACATGAACTCCCTTGGGGACATAGATGAACGATCCACCCGACCAAACAGCGGTATTGAGTGCACTGAACTTGTTGTCGGCATATGGCACAACAGTGCAGAACCACTTCTTCACCAATTCTGGATATTCTTTGAGTCCTGTATCCATATCGAGGAAAATGACACCTTGTTCTTCAAGATCTTCACGGATGCTGTGGTAAACCGCTTCCGATTCGTATTGTGCGGTCACTCCAGACAACCACTTCTGTTCTGCTTGAGGGATACCCAAGCGGTCAAACGTGTTGCGAATATCTTCGGGAACATCCTCCCAGTCTTTCTCAGTCTTGTCACTGGAGCGAAGGAAATAGGTAATTGCATCAAAGTCGATTTCTTTGAGAACCGACATATTGCCCCATGTTGGCATCGGTCGATCAGCGAAGTGATGGTAGGCCTTGACACGAATCTCAGTCATCCATTCTGGTTCATTCTTGAGTTCTGAAATATCTCGAACAACCTGTTCGGACAATCCACTATCAAACCGAATCGTGTGAGTCTCGGGGTCGTGGAATCCGTAGCGGTAATCCCCGACTGCGTCGCGCGCATCTGTATTTTCAACCATCGTATCGCCTCAGTTGTCCTCTCCACTTAGCCACTCATAGCCCTTTGCTTCAACCTCAAGGGCCAAATCAGCACCACCAGACTTGACGATTTTCCCGTCAATCATGATGTGAACGTGGCTGGGCTTGACATGATCCAGGATTCTCTGATAATGGGTAATGATGAGACAACCTGATTCTGACGAGGTTGCACTATTGATGCCGTTTGCAACTGTTTGCAGTGCATCGATGTCCAGTCCAGAATCAGTCTCGTCCAAAACAGCCAAACGAGGTCGATTCAAGAGAAGTTGAAGGATTTCAAATCGCTTTTTCTCACCACCACTGAATCCATCATTGACATAGCGTCCCAGGAATTGCTTGTCTACATCGAGTTCCGCCATCACGGCATTCAACTCGGTCCTGAAATCGCGAGCACCGGGTGCATCATCTCCACGAATGGCTTGAACTGACTTTCGCAGGAAGTTGCCAACTTGTAGGCCGGGGACTGCCTGAGGGTATTGGAAGGAAAGGAAGACACCTGCTCGAGCTCTCTCCCATGGTTCCATCTCAGTAAGATCTTCACCAAGAAATTCGATTGTACCATCCGTAATTTCGTATGTGGGGTGACCCATGAGCACATTTGCAAGGGTCGATTTACCACTACCGTTACGGCCCATTAAGGCGTGAACTTCGCCGGCTTTGATTTCCAAATCAATACCACGCAAAATCACAGTATCTTGGATAGAAACATGTAGATTGGAAATTCGTAGGATGGTTTCGCCCGACATGAGATGCACCTCTGAATTGTACTCGCCAGTCCGCACCTTATCAACCCAACTCATTCACTTTCACGCACCGTAGGTGCGGTGAGACTTACAAGTCAACAAATAGTGGCAGCGTTATGGGCGAGGATGACCTTACGGACATTTACCGTCAAGAATCTGCAAAATCTCTTGAATCAGAGGCAGCCAAACGTATCGCTGAGGCCGCCGATCCTATTCGCGATGCTAGGTTGCGTGCTACCGCCCTCAAGGATTTACTTGAATCAGATGATTTGGTACCTGCCATCATTGCCAGATTGGGTATCGTCCGGGCCGCTTTGGAAGGACACGGTGGTGGGGTGAAGGTTGAGAAAGCTACAGCAGATGAGAACGGTGTCGATTTGGTCATCAATCTGGATGGTGCCTGTATCGCCTGTGGCGCAGCACCGGGTACATTGCAAGGGATTCAGAAAGATCTCCTCGCGACCGGAGAGGTTTGGCGGGTCCGATTCAGTGAGAGCCTACTCGACACCTTCGATGAACTCGGTAGGGAGTTCGTTCTCAAACATGGAAATGTCACGTTCGTTTGAACGCAGGCCCCTTTCTTCGAGTGTCTCCACCATCGGTTGCTTGAACCAATTCACCAGTACTCAAATCCATCGCAGTCAGCCACCCTGAAGCTGAATCACATGCGCCAGTATCAATCCCAAACCAGAGTGGCCGACCATCCTTTAATCGATTACCACTCCGTCCAATTTCTCCAATTGGTTGACCCAAGACAGTATGGGTAATACTGTGCCCAACAACCACAGCTCTTTCTGAATCGACAGGTTTCTTCGCATCGTGGAAGACATCTCTAATCCACAACAATTCTTTTTCCTCTTGTTGATCCAATGATTTGCTTGGGTCCAATCCCGCATGGACGAGAACCCAATCATCCAAGACGAGCATGTGGGGCATTTTTGCCATCCATCGTAAATCACGAAACCAATCTTCTTCGTTCAACTCTTGTTCGGAATTGGCATAACTATCGAGGCACTGTTTGCCACCACTAGCCAACCAATCAAGATTGGGTGACCAATATTGATCTTCATCTGAAAATCCCAACAAAGCCCAGTATTCGTGATTGCCCCGGATGACGAATGTATCACCTCTTTCCTTGGCAATCCGAATCACCATCCTTGAATCAGGGCCGCGATCGATGAGGTCACCTAACAATACGACCCTGTCTCCTGGATTCGGGCTGATTTCCGTGATTAGATTCTCCAATGCATCAGAGTGGCCATGCACATCTCCAATCACCCAAACACGATCACCTCTATTGAGTGCATTCTGCAGTTCAAACTCTGCATCAGAATCACGAATAATTTCAGCCATTTTACTCCAATGATAAGTTGTACTTGGTAGTATTTGAACCCTATGAAAATAGATGGGTTGACAAGTCGGACCTCCCTCACAAGTCCATGGCCGACGCCAAGCTTTCCGATATTGTTGAGGAGGTTTCCTCAGAGGATGGTGTTCGCACGGTGAAAGTGGAAATCACACACAAACATGAGGACCGCTCTTCTGCGACCACATGGGCGATTGCGATTGGTGTCGTGCTGATTTTGGGTATCGGTCTGTTCTATATCGCCGACAATTCAGATGGTCTATTGCCCGGTGAAGATTCAGTCGTAGGCAATTGTGCGGATGGTATTGACAATGACAATGACAACCTCGTCGACCAGAATGATCCGGGTTGCCGTCCCAACGGAGTCTATGACAAAGAGAGCTTCGAAAGCACCTCCTAATCCATCCGAATGGATGAAAGCCATGAGCCGGCCGCCCTGTCTTGATGACACACGGGCCGACACCGTGCCGCGAAGGCGACCACGGCAAATTTGAGATCACAGAACGTGATGGCTGGGCTCGTCTAGGAAAGCTCCATTCATCGACTCATATCCTAAACACGCCTTGCCTTCTTCCAGTCATCAACCCCAATATTCGTACTGTCGAACCACGCGAAATGTGGGAGAAGTACGGCTTTGAAGCCTTGATTACGAATTCGTATGTGATTTGGAAACACGAGCCGTTGAAAGAACAAGCTCTGGCAGATGGAGTTCACAAGTTGCTCGATTACCCCGGACTAATCATGACCGATTCAGGCACCTTCCAGAACTACATCTATGGGGATGTGGAAGTTGGTGTTGAAGAAATTGTCAATTTCCAGAGAGAAATAGGGGTTGACATCGCGACTATGCTCGATGTATTTGGGACTCCAGATATGACAAAAGAAGAGGTTGAAGATGCGGTAAATGAGACGATTTCCCGCTCAGCAGCCTCTCTGGACGCGGCTGGCGAGACGATGCTCAATGGCCCGATTCAAGGTGGTATTTTTGCCGACTTGAGAAAGCAAAGTGCAGACGGAATGGGTGAACATGGATTTTCAGTCCATCCAATCGGAGGGATTGTCCCTTTGATGGAACGCCAGCGCTATCGTGAATTGGTCGAAATCATTCTCGCATGCCGGGAACACATTCCTTGGAACCGTCCGATTCACATGTTTGGCTGCGGCCACCCTCATCTCTTCCCCATCTGCGTCGCTTTGGGGGCCGATTTGTTCGATTCTGCAGCCTATGCCTTGTTCGCGAGAGATGATCGTATGTTGATGCCCTGGGGTACAGTCAAGTTAGCCGATTTGAAGGAATTCCCAATTTCAACATCAGCGCTTTCCGGACACACACCCGCCAGTGTGATGTCGATGGCCGACGATGCACGCTGCGAGTTGCTCGCTAGACACAATCTGGAGATCACAGCATCGGAACTTGCACGGTGCCGGCAGGCGATTCGAGACGGAACGATTTGGAAATTGGTCGAGGAAAGAAGTCATACAAATGCGTCCCTCAGAGAGGCAACTGAGTACCTGTATGCCAACATGCCTGAATCACTAGTTGCTGCAACAAATCCATTACGAGATGGGGGTGTGCGAATGAGTCAGGATTTACCTACATCTCCTCCTTCCGTCGCAGCCTTAGGTCGTTTATTGAATTCATATCAAACAGATTCTGGGCGAGCGATATTGATTTCTGGAACATCTGGACCGTGGCGTGATCGAATCGGTGGGTTGGTACATTCGATTGCCAATCGTTGGCCAGATGCGAACGTTTTGGTTGAAACGCCATTGGGTCTTCTTCCCTACACGATGGAGGATGTCAGTCCATGGGCCCATCTCATGGGCCCTACTTCAATTTGGGATGGGATGGCACCTGATGATCGGGATTTCGATTTGGCGGCCTTGATGGGTGACGTCACAGATGTCGTGGAAATTTCATTTGCAAACAACAAAGAAACCAATCTTGAAATCATTGAAGCCGCATTTGGAGATGGCTCTGGTGAAGAGGTTTCAAAGACTGATTTAGATCGTAAAATGATAGAAGATAAAGTCTGTTATTTCCTCGATGTAGAGCGTGACATTTCGAAGAAACTTTTAGATGGTAGCAGTTTTGTCTATAGCAAAACAAAACGTGTCAGAAACGTTCATGCTTCCGACGGCGAACACATCCTCTCTCCACGGATGCGAGATGGCGGTCTCAGCCTGACTCTAGAGGGTGCTCGACGTCTTCATGGGAGTGGGATCTCCACCGTTGTTGTCAACGATGATTCTGTACCATTTACTCGAAAAGGCCGCAATGTGATGCACGGATTCATCACTGATGTGAAAGGGGAATTGAATCCGGGGCTCCCTTGCTTGTTGGAATCAGAAGATGGTACCTTCCTCGGGCATGGTGTAGCGCTCTGTACCGCTTCAGAAGCTCGATGCTTTACCAAAGGCATCGCCATCAAGGTCAGAGATGGCATAGGCGAATGATGTATGGTCATTCGATGGGATGTTTGATAGAGCATCGATAGTTGGTTCCACCCGACGATTCGTAGAATCGCCGGAGGGATAGAATGTCAGAGGAGTGGATTGTCGAAACCCACGACCTCGTCAAGAAGTATGGCGAGCATGTCGCTTTGGACAGTGTCAACCTCAATATTCGTCCAGGTGCAACTGGGCTTTTGGGGCCCAATGGTGCCGGGAAATCCACCTTGTTGAAAACCATCCTTGGCCTGATTGCTTTGACCAGTGGTGGCGGTAAAGTACTGGGCCACAACATCGCCACAGAAGGTGCACTGATTCGACAGAGAATTGGTTACATGCCTGAATATGATTGCTTGATTCCAGATATGGAAGCCATTCACCAAGTTCGATATGCCGGTGAATTGTTGGGCATGAATTCGAATTCAGCAGTTCAAAGAGCACACGAAGTTCTGGAATATGTTGGACTTCGAGATCAGCGATATCGCGCAGTCTCAACATTCAGCACTGGCATGGAGCAGGCGACAAAATTGGCTTGTTCATTGATTCATGATCCCGATCTGCTGATTTGCGATGAACCCACCAATGGGTTGGATGCCAATGCTCGAGGCTTCATGCTCGATACCCTCTTTCAAGTGGTCAAGCAAGGTGGACGTTCTATCATCATGAGCAGCCATCTCATGGATGACGTCGAACGAATTTGCGATCGAATGTTGATGATTCACAAAGGGCAGGTCATCGCTCAAGGGCGAATTGAAGATCTGAAAGCCATCGATCGAGAAATTGAGATTTCAGTATGGGGCGGTGCCAGCCGAATCGAAGAGAAACTCAAGGACATGGGGCAATCTGTTCGTCGTACGGGACGTGTGATGAGAATTACTCGGATTGACGAAACAACTTATCGGACCATCATTAAGGCGGCAGCAGAAACCAATGTTCAAATTCGTAAGATGGAGGATTATGAACCCAGTCTTGAGGACTTGTTCATCGTCATCATGGATCGATTGGGTTACTCTGTGAAATCGAGTAAGGACTTGCTTACTGGCCCTACACCCAACATGGATCACGCTGCACTTCAAGGGAGGAAGGTTGCATGAGTGAAGGTGATGAATTCGATCTGGATGGTCTTCTTCCAGAATCCTCTTCCGAACTACCTGCACCTGCACCTCCAACAAAATTGCCCGAACCCGCATCTCCTTCTGAAGCCGAATTCATGGGTGAAGCGGGTGCTGTGACGGGAAAGGCTCGGATGGAGGCTGCTTACGGAGCAGGAGATGGAGAAGGCCAAGGGATGGCGATGGTCGCCCAGTCAGCCACCGTTGAAGCTGGTACCATTTTCCATCAAGTTTACCGACCATGGAGGGGTAAACTAAACCCTCGTTGGGTTCGCAACTGGTCAATTTTCCGACATCATGTGTATGGGTTGTTTAGCAAAGGACACCGCCCCTGGCCAATGACTACCAAATTGGTAGTAGCCCTCGTTCTATTCGGTTCATTGCTACCAATCGTCACCATGGCGATGAGTGTACTAACCGGTCTTTCCGGTTTGATGGAATTCTATGGTGTGTCGAGGGCCAATCTATGGGGTCATGTTCTGGGTGTGTTCCACAATACCTGTTGCTGGCCACTATTGACAGCCCTCGTCGTCGGTGGCCTCATCTCAGAGGATCGGCAACATGGCACCTCTGCGATTTACTTCTCAAGACCCATCAATCGAACCGATTACACCCTGATGAAATATCTATCAGCAGCGGCGATTCTTTCTCTGGTGATTGTCTTCTCATATTGTGCCTTCTATGCAGCAGCCATTCTCTTCAACAACGAGGGTTGGGCTTACCTTCTCGACACCCTACCTTACTTCCTCGGCGGGTTGGTTGCCGCGGTCATGTTGGTGGTGACTTTCACCAGTATTGGCCTTGCACTTTCCAGCCTGAGTTCAGGCCGATTCTTCCCCGCAGTTGCTTTCTTGGGAATCATCTTTGGTTCTCGAATTCTAGCCTTCCTCATCAAACTACTTTTCGAGCGGGATACACTGTATTTGATGAGTCCATACGACAATTTGGCCCATGTGGGGCAGTGGATGATGGGCCTCAATACCACCTATGATTTCCCTGCCGCTTGGTCATTCGTCTCACTGTTGTTGATGAACGGTGTGTCTCTGTATATTCTCATCAGTCGAGTGAATTCCTTGGAGGTGACTCGCGAATGATGCCCGATTTTGATCAGGTCGGTGAAGGCCAGAGCCAAAAGGAATGGCAAAAGACCCCTGAAGCACCTGCAATCATGGTTGATCATGTCTCCAAGTG
>CATISE010000099.1 GCA_949538655.1 Marine Group II euryarchaeote MED-G33
CGATAGATCTGAGGATGATTGAATTGCAACTCATCCCGAACAAAGGCGAGGTAGGGAATTCCAGCATTAGAGAACGCTCTCGCTGCACCCGCAGACCAGTGAAGTTGAGTAATGCCGATTACCACATCACCATTTTTGTCAGCCATTTCCTTTTCAGCGACCAATAGCGGACTCAACCAGCTCCAAAACGCGCGATTGGTTTTGAGTAGATGACGCCGTTCAAATCCAGAACGATTACGACCACTTTTTCGATTTCTCAACCTCCAAGACAACCCAGACCACAAATCTTCTACAGGAAGATTGCAAACTTCCCGTTCTAGACCACTATCTTGTGTGAGATCAGTCACATTCCCGCGCATAGAACTCTGGAATATTTTTACCGACCAATCACTCGGAAACCCCTCATCATTTCCACCTTCCAGTGGAGTATAATCGGGGGCGTCTTCGATATATGGGCCCTCGCGAATCACTCCCTTCAGGAGAGTCGCCATCGACATCTCAGCACCACCGGCTGGGGGGTCAAGGTCCCGAACAGCCGCAAGAATACGGACACCCATGGCTCTGCGACGCATCCCGACCACATCAATTCGCCCCATATTGGAAGCCCAACCAACCCCAGTCGACACCGTCATCAATAGGACCACAGTCGCGCGACCATGGGATTGACAGTTGCAGTGGTCGGTACGGGCTACTGGGGCCGCAACCATGTGCGCACCTGGGTGACGATGAAACAGGAGGGTGTTATCGAACGCCTCATCGTTTGCGACGTCGATGAAAATAGAGCGAGGGAACTCGCCGAGGAGTTCGATTGTGAATGGCATACTGATGCTCACACACTTCGCGAAAAGTTCTCCATTGACGCTGCGACCATTGCAACACCTACACCAATGCATGCACCTCTAGCAATCGCTTTGATGGCGCAAGGGGTCGATGTCTTGGTCGAGAAACCACTTGCGATGGACGAACCCGAAGCCCAATCCACCGTCGCTTGTGCAAAACAGGAGGGGCGCCTATTGTGTGTTGGGCACCTGTTCCGCTACCATGTAGCCATTCGCAAGGCTGCAGAAATGATATCTGCCGGAGAAATTGGACCAGTCCTTCACATAGAATCAGAACGTCTTTCGGTCCGTGAACCACGCCCCGACATCGGTGTCATCGCCGCTCTTGCGATTCATGATTTGGACATATGCAGGGACCTCATGGGGGATGTTGAACCAGAAGTAATCGATGCGTTTTCGCTTCCGAGCGAAATCGAAGGCATTGAAGATCACGCAGTCATCCACATGCGCTTCCCACCCGGGACATGTGAGAATCCACTGGGCCCTTCAGCTCAGATCACAGTCTCATGGAGAAGCCGAGTTCGAGGTAAGGTTAGAGAACTCCGAGTCATTGGGCGCGACGCATCCCTACACATCGACTATCTAGATCACACAGGACTTTGGATCCACCATCACCCAGACAATGTCCGCGGCTCAGAATGGGGTGGCTTTGGTGCTGCACCAAGAACGCGAATCGAAATCAATGACGGTGAACCCAGCCTCACAGCAGAACTACGCGCATTTGCAGAAGCCAGCAAATCTCTAAAATCTGGAACTCCAATCGAGGAATTGAACTTACTTGCACCGGGTGAAATCGGAGTCATTGGCATGCGCATGGTCCAGACAGCTTTGGACACCACACAATAGAAAGTAGACACACCTTGATGAGTGGGGGGCGAAGTTACTACCATGCTTCCAGACAATGAGTGGCTTTCACAAGTCAAAACAGTCCACATCTTCGGAGCGGGCCTAAGTCAGGACAAGCCCGCCCACCAGGCATTCCATGACGCGGGTGACAAAGGTTTCAGAATGGTCCCAATACATCCGAAAGACGCAGGAAGTAGCATCTTGGGCAGGCCTATTTTGCCACACCCGTGGGCTTCACCGGATCCAGAATTATTCGTATTTTTCCTTTCATCTCAAACAATTCTCCCCGCGCTCAGGAGATGGTTAATCGAAGGACGCAATATTCCACTCATTTGGCTTCAGCCTGGGGCAGAGAGTCCAGAATTGGAAGAATTCCTATTAGATTCAGGAATTAAATATTCAGTTGGACGATGTTGGGTGGTCACAATCAATGACCAAAAATTGTCCTGTACCAATCCGCTACCAGAGCAATCCTGGTGCCTGCAAATCACCTCAACGGATGGTAGCGACTGCTCGACTTGGCAGCACTTCCCGGTGGGTTCAGATTACGTCCGAGACGCTCCATTGGAATGGGTCGGTGATCTCATTGATTTACAAGTTAGCAATGAGATGATTCCACGGTATATTCGCTCACTAGTCAACGATGGGGAGACACTGGAAGATGCGTCTATCCGACTGAGTTAAACAGGGTGCGCCTTTCGGGCGAAACATGTCGATTATTGAAGCATATAACGAAGCCTGGGATGCCGGAAATGTGGAAGCTCTTGCAAGCATCATTCACGATGATTGCGTCTTCAACCCACACGTGGGGGGCTTCACCATGAGCAAGACCGATATCTTGGGTTTTGCAGGTGGCGAAGGAAGACCTACTTCGGAACACAACCGAATTCTGTTTGA
>CATISE010000100.1 GCA_949538655.1 Marine Group II euryarchaeote MED-G33
CTGGCATTGGAGGGGGTGCTGGCATGGCTGGCATTGGAGGGGGTGCTGGCATGGCTGGCATTGGAGGGGGTGCTGGCATCTCAGGCATGGGGGGTGGGGGACTCATTCCAGGCATCGGTGGAGGCGGTGGTAAATCACCTGCTGCAGGCATAGGAGGGGGGATTGGAACACCAGGTGGAGCCTCCATTTTGGGGGGCGGAGGAAGGTTTACCGAACCTGGCATAGGAGGTGGAGGAAGTGTAGGATTCTCTTCTTCATCAGACATGCTCCGCACCACTGTAACTACGTTGACACTGCATTTGCCTTTAACGTATGCTGCGCTAGTCCTTCCACACCAACGTAGTTGGTGGCGATTTATGCGATTGGTTCAGCCCACTTTTTTAGGATCAAAAATGTTGCAGTGGCTTCATCAACATTGTAGGTTTCCCCCTCATTCAATTGACCTTCACTGTTACCGATCCGATATATTACATCTGATTTGATCGCCTTCACTTTGACATCAGGTGAACCCATATTCCAAGGGACAGCTTCAGTCAGTGGATCGAAAGCATTTCCAGCATTTGGATCTAATCGTTCTAGGGGAAATTCGACGACCTTCATGCCAGACTTGCCATGAAGACTTGTTGGCCATCGTATGACACGTTTCAAATCAATCGTAACGACCTCATCTGTTTCACCCGCATTGCCCAAAACTACAGACCGATCACCTTTGACCAATTCCAAGAAAATATTGTCATATTCCCCACCACCTTTCTTGCCACCAAAAACAGGTTTGAGTTCACCAGTGCTAAATCCATCGATGAGTCGACCACGGCGACCTTGATCTTGGACTTTCTCAGCGATGGCTTGGATTGATTTGATTCCACAACTGCGTACCCTACATCCTGGTGTACCGATTCTCGAATCTATAATCGCCTTGAGTTCTTTCATCGAACTCCGACCTTGTGAATCATCATTCGCAACATGATCAAGTTTGTTTAGCACTGAATCAACACCCGAAACGATTCGTCTTTTCCAAGCACAATCTGGACCATCCATCAATACCCCTACATCAACACCTTCTCCCTTGATATGAGATACGATTTCACGTCTGGCTTGTGAATCCAATTCCCAAATATCTGGTGAACGATAATGCAAGTGGAATCCACGGTGTCCTGAGAATGTGACTTGTAGATATTTTTCATCGAAACCAAATTCAGGTTCTAGGAAGTCATTCCATAACTGATGGGCTTGTTCCTGAATGACATGTATCATGGTAGGAAAGTCACCATCTGTGACACCAGGCAAGTGATCCCCATCCAAATCGAAAATGAGATCGGACCCTTGGAGGCCCTTTTCTTTCATCAAACGTTGGTTAGGGTCACGGTAGTATGCAGTTGAATAAAAGCAACTTTTTGGTATTTTCCTGATGACATGGGCCATTAATTCGTTGGGTTTACGAAAACCACGATGCCTTTCAGGTGGACGATCGTCGAATCCATCAAACATCCATTCACGTGTACGTAGTCTTGGTGGATACCACATATCATCGATTTTACAATTCTTGTAATACTCACCGAACTTGAATGCGTATCGAGCCCAGCCAACAGACATCAAGTCACCAAATGTGTTGTGAGCACGGAGGCTATTGAATTCAACGCTTAGGACATTCGCAAGCCAGGATTTGAATCCGAGTCTGTAGAGGTATCAGCACCAGTCAGTTTGACGTAACAGTCCCAACAGACATAACGCTCGTCAATAGTACAAGATTCACCGAATGTCATCAATGTACCACATGAATCACAAACAGGGCCCAATTGACCCTTGGAAATAGCCAATCTCGACTTGTCTACCATATGCTTCATCTTTCCCAATGGAGGCCGGCTAATAAGGGCGCTGTTGAACACTTGAGTTCTTCACGCCGAATCTGTCAAATGGGCAACGCTGCACGGAGTGCCATGGTAGACGATGATGCTTTGCAGACTATTCGTGTAGGACACTCTCCTGACCCAGATGATGCTTTCATGTTTCACGCCCTGACAACGGGGGCCTTCCCCACACCAGGATACAGGTTTGAACATGTTTTACTGGATATTGAAACACTGAACCAGAAGGCCCTGAAAGGCGAATATGAAGTGAGTGCAGTCAGTATTCATGCCTACCCCGAGATTAGCGAACAGTACGCACTAATGAATTGTGGAGCCTCAATGGGTGAAGGATATGGGCCTATGTTGGTTACTAACAAGGATATCAGTCTTGAAGAGGCCTGTCGTGGAACAATTGCAGTCCCTGGTCTCAAAACCAGTGCATATCTTGCACTCAATTTGGCTTGTGGAGATGTTGACATTGCAGTTGTGCCATTTGACGAAATTATCCCCCGAATACAGTCTGGTGAATTCGCTTCCGGTGTGATCATTCATGAGGGGCAGTTAACTTGGGCAGATGAAGGCATGAACTTGCTCTTGGATCTAGGTGTATGGTGGAATGAAAATAATGACGGATGGCCACTTCCATTGGGTGGTAATGTAGTTCGACGTGACCTTGGCGTAGAGGCATGTAAACAAATTTCAGAATGGGTCAAGATGTCGATTGAACACAGTATCAAAGAGCCAGAGGCTGCATTGGAATTTGCCATTCAATGGGGTCGTGGAATTGATGAACAAACAAATTCTAAATTCGTTCAGATGTATGTCAATGAACGCACAATTGATTATGGTGATGATGGCCGTTCTAGCATTAGGAAATTTCTTACTGATGCTCAAAATATTGGTATGGTTGATGAGAATTTTAAGCCAGAAGACATTGATTTCATTGGCCATTGATTTAATCCCCATTACTGGAGAAATCTAGCGCAATGCCTTTGAATGGCGTCTCCTACCAACTATCGTGGCTAGTGCAGTCTTGAACAAACGCGGTTCCTGCAGTTTCCTGCTTATTTTATCGATGGTTTTAGTCACATTCACACCTTTTGCATCAGCCTACAGTGGGATGGCTTGGGCAGGAGCGGGCAAATCAGAATATGGATATGGTAGTGCAGTTGCATTCAGCCCAAATGGAGATCTTCTAGCGAGTGCACATGAATCAACCGTGATGATTGTAGATGTGACTACAAAAAATACGATGCAAAATTTCCATGTTGATTTCTTCGTACAATCACTGGATTTCACTTCTGATGCGCGATTTTTATTGATTGGAATGGAAAGTTTGCTCCCCAATACACCCGCAACAGTCGTCTATGAATTGGTGGACGGTGAATATGTACGTGCAATGCATACTGAAAATGGAATCAATGTAGACAGAATCAGTATATCACCGAGTGACAATTCATTTGCAACTGCGACCGAAGAAGGAGACATTGCTGAATGGAAAATCAATGAGGGCACGGGATCTAACCTGGATTTACTACATACCTATCCAACGCCACATTCTGGAGACATATCATGTCTTGATCATTCCACAGATGGCAACCATCTATTGAGTGGTTCTAGTGATGGCATTGTTATTCTCTGGAACCGTACTGATCAAATTGAAATAAATCGTTGGGAGACGAATCACCCAATAACAGACTGTCAATTTTCCAATGATGGATCCATCATGTCTTGGATCGGTGGCGGTTCATTATACCTGAGAAATCACGATACTACTCAATCATATTTTGGTCAGTATGACATAAGTCCAAACGGTTCACAGATGTCATTTTTGCCGGGTGATGAGGAAATTGCAGTATTATCGTCCCAAGTAAATCTCCCTGATTATCGTCGTGTCGATTTCATCGATTACAATACATTACCAATCCAAACATCACGCACTCTTTACTTGGGTCATAATGCAGTTATGATGGCAATCCACCCATTCGATGAAACCGTTGCCATCTCGACTCAATCCAAGTTAGTGCCATTTTATTCATCATCAATATCCATTGCAACTGAAATACCAACTACAATGGACACCGATCAGGACAACATACCTGATTCCATAGATTTAGACGACGATGGTGATGGAATTTTGGATGCCTATGACAATATATGCGTAGCTGGTACCAATTGTCATTTACAGCCCGATCAGGCCTTTATTCGTCAATTCGACATTTCTATCAATGGCAATAGTATTGTTGCAATTGAAACGATTCATTTGGATGCTGAACAGAGTTCAAATCTACGCATTTTAGCGGCAACTGCGTTGAATAATAATCACCGAGTGGACAATGATGAATTTGCCCAAATACAATATTCAATTTGCTCGGAATATGATGATATAGAAATTATCACAAGGTGGGCGAATTATTTGGAGATAGAGGGCCAAAGTTTCTTTCCAACCTCGGTACAATGCAGCATTGAATCAGGAGATTTGTATGGAACCATGGACAGTGATCGTGGTACACGAATATCCGTAAGTTGGTTTATCGAGGGTTCGATTCAAACTACGGTGAAAGCACCATACAATATTAGCATCCAATCGGGAATGCCTACACCTTCAGCCAGTATTGCACAAAATGTTCACACATTCCCAATACACGTGCAAATCGAAGATGTCGGTGGTACGCATGTCAATTACGAAGTATGGAATCGGCGTGATGCTGATTTGAATATACTCGTCGATGTACCTGTGGTCGAAGATCCTAGTGGTGTAGAATCAGCTATTGATTTGCTAATATCATATTGGTATGTGGTTACTTTCATCGCAATATTCGCAATTTTCATAATTTGGATGGGATTCAGTCGATATCAAAATACTGTAGATTTTTCTGAAATGGAAGTAGATGAACACATCGATCGTTTGCCAGACGAAGAGTGGGAGCAAATGGTAGACGATGTGGCTGCATGGGATGAAGAGATGGAAGTGGATGTTAAGCATAAAAAACGGCCCACTCCGCCAGCTGCTGTTGCTCGGGACTTACGAAAGAAACCAAAGCCACCCAGCGCTGTAAAGAAAGACATTGAAAAGAGCAATTCTGGTACTGAAGAATCGAATCAAAAATTAAAACGTACTCGTAAAACACGAGCATCCGGTACAGGCGTAAGTGATGATTCAGTCGGATTTACGCATCTAATCGATTCGGAAGTCAAAACTAAATCTAAGAAACTAGATGAAGATGAAGACATGACAGATGCGATTGCATTCATCACATCACAACAACCTGATTCTAATGGTAAAAAGCGACGCCCAGTTCGCCGTAAGAAGTCAAATAATGATGACTAAATATCGACTATTTGGTAGTCCGATACATCGCACACCTGATTCAGAAAGTGTTTCAGTCCTGCTTCACCGTCTGAATCGAGTCGTAATTTCACTTCCTCAAAATATTGAGTAATACGTTCGTTACTGAATCCACTACGTTTAGATGTAGAATCAATGATTGCTTGTCTTTTGACATCAGAATTTTCGTATGATTCTAATTGCCTTTGCAGTAGATTATGTGCTTGTTTTAACTCATGCACGGGGGCATCACGGTGAGCGGCATAGACAGCAAAAACCATTGGGAAACCTGTCAATTCAAGCCATGTTTTCCCCAAATCCATTCGAATCAACTCAGGATGACGAGCTGCTTCATCCAATGCTCGATCACCAATCAGCAGTGCTCCATCACATCTTTCTAGCATTTGCCCGAGGTCAGGTCCCATATCTACTGGCCGGGGGTTAAATCCCATCTGCTCCAATATCCACATACACAATTTTCGTGATGTAGCCGAGTCAGTGGGTAGTGCAATATCTCTCATTTGTGATGGGTCTCGATCACCAAAGAGTAACACGGACCCCACAGTACCGGTAGATGCAATACAAATATCCGGGAGCAATTGCAACTGATCAGAATGCTTTGCAAAATCCGCCGTTGGAATCGGTGCGATCAAGCAGTCTTTCCTCAAAATATGTCCAGTTAACCATGATGGGGGTGCGGAAAGGACTTCCCAGGGCGGCGGTAATTCATGATATAGGGGGTCACAATTCACAAAGGCAACCCTGCCTAAGATTTGGTGCCACCGATTCATTTACTCACCCACTGAACTCGTTACTGGCAATCGGATACCCATATCTCGATCATCATCATCGAATCGTCGGAACTTAGTATAATTCGAATTCCTCTGTACAGGCATCCCCTTCGCTTCCAAAATAAACTTGGTCAATTCTGATTTAGAATACCCAACAATTGAATCGGAACCAGCCTCATGCATGATTTCCTCATGCCCAACAGTTCCATCAAAATCATCAGCTCCATGGTGAAGTGCCAGTTCTGACAAACGATCACCAATATTCATTCGATAGGCCTTAATGTGGGGTATATTATCTAACATTAACCTGGAAATAGCAATCATTCGAAGTACTTCACTCCCACTTGCCAATTGAGCTTCAGGTAATCTCGAGTTATCTGGAAGATATGGGTAAGGTACAAAGCACTGGAAACCACCGGTTTCATCCTGTAACGCTCGCAATTTACACAGGTGTGCAATTCTTTGCTCAACTGATTCAATCGTACCAAACAACATCGTACAGTTGGTAGGCATGCCGACTGAATGTGCATCCCTATGAATTGAAATGTACTCATCACTCGATTCCTTGCCATTGCAAATCACATTCCGAACATCATCATCAAGGATTTCAGCACCACCGCCTGGTAGTGAATCGAGCCCGCTCTTGTTCAGTCTCGATAAGAGGGCGTATGGACTGATTCCACTCAATTCTGCGATGTGTTTAACCTCGACCGCTGAAAGTGATTTGACGTGTATGTGTGGGTATGCATTCTTCACCTGTGAAAAAAGTGATTCGTAATAGTCAACATCCCACTCAGGATGTAATCCACCCACAGTATGGACTTCATCGATCATTGACTCATATGGGCGAATCCTTTCGATAAATTCGTCTATACTTAGAGCATAGGCATCCTTAGCCCTTGGACCACGCCTGAATGCACAAAACTTGCACGCTAAAGTACAGATATTGGTTTGATTCACATGTAGGTTTGAATTGAAGAATACCTGATCACCGAATCGTGCTTGCTTGCATGCTGTGGCAAGGGTTGCTACAACACTGAGGTTTGGATAATTCCACAGCTCTACACCCTGCTCCAATGTGATGTGTTTTCCGCTGCGCAACGATTCCACGATATCTCTCAACACGGGTTCGAAATAATCACTAGGTGGTAGTAATTCGTCAATTCGTGTAAGCCAATCCTCGTTGACACCGCAGGTCGAAATATCAGAAGCCCAAGATTTCATACGTTTACCGCCTGGAGATCAGTTAGAAGAACGCTGGATGAGTTTACGAACCTCATCGAAAAAGAATACGCTAGAAGCAGTTGCAAATACGATTAGCCAATCATTTGCCTGTAAAGGAACTACGGATAGTAATTCGCCGATTTGGATGCCAACTAGAGGAATCGTCAGATAGGCCCCTTGTACGAAAAATAGTAGCAGCGATGCGCTGATAAAAAACGATGCAGTAATGGCTTGATTGTTGAATAGTCCAAGTTCGAAAATACTGCGATCTGTGCTTCTACAATTTAAGACGTTAAACAACTGGAACAATACAAATACAGAAAACGCCATTGTTTGAGCCTTCACAAATCTCTCTTGCGCATCGTTTTCCCAAACTTCAATTACACAATTTCCATTTGCGTCTAGATAGTTTTCTTCAATGCTACCATCGAATTCAGTACATGGTTCACCACTGGTGATTATGCCACCTCCTGAGAACCAAAATACAACTGCTGTGCCCAAGAACATGACGATTCCCAACATCAAAATAACGTTTCGATCAGAGCCATTGGGCAGAGATTCATCCAGTTCTCGCGGTGGCTCATTCATTACATCTGAGTGCCGTTTTTCAATGCCCAGTGCAACTGCGGGGGGACCATCCATTAGGATATTAATGACAAGTAATTGTGTAACTGTCAATGGCAAGTTCCACCCAAAAAGGAATGGTGTAATTACAATAAGCAATACAGCTGAAATATTGGTGGAAATCTGGTAACGCACAAAATTTCGGATGTTGAGGTATAACTTACGACCTTCCTCTACTGCTGATACAATATTCGAAAAGTCATCATCCTGCAGTACCATGTCTGATGCATCACGAGCGACATCGGTACCTGTATTACCCATTGCAACACCGATATTGGCTTGAGAAAGTGCAGGGGCGTCGTTATCCCCATCTCCAGTCATTGCAACAACATGACCTTGGGATTGTAACTGTTCTACGATGCGCAATTTCTGATCTGGTGTCACGCGACTGAATACCGCAACCGTATTCAATCGCTCCTGTAATTCAGTATCTGAGCATTCGCGTAATTCCTTTCCACTCATGTGGTCAGAATCCTCCATTACGATTCCAATTTCTGAACCGATTGCTTGAGCAGTCATACGCTGATCCCCTGTAATCATTGTAACACGAATACCAGCGGCATGACACTTTGAAATTGAATCTTTAACTTCAGGTCTAGGTGGATCCATGATTCCGACCAAGCCCAAGAAAATCATTTGATCTTCAACCGCCTCTACAGAATCAATGTCGATATCATCTCGTATTCTACGCGCGCACAAGGCAAGAACACGCAGCGCGCGAGAAGCATATTCAAGATTGATTTCGGAGATTATGTCCTTGTGTCGTCCCTCTAGAGGAACGATTTCTCCACCCTCATAGATATGGGTGGCGATTCCCATGAAAGGACCCAATGCCCCCTTGGAAAATGCCCATCTTTCACCATCGAATTCGTGAATTGTGGTCATTCGTTTACGTGTTCGATCAAATGTAAATTCACGGAATCGTGGATGGCTTCGACGGTATGAATCGACAGATTCCTTTAGTTTCCATCCAAATACAGCACAAGCTGAATCTGTAGGGTCGCCAACAGACTGCCATTCATCTTCGATTAGATTTAGATTCGAATTTTGGCATAACAAACATGTTGCAATCGCTTGCCTAAATGCGATATTCGTATGTAATTCGGCCAATTCTGATTCAGGTAAATCTGTTCCATCTTTCTGTAATTTACCGAAAGTAGGATCGAAACCATGCCCTGAAACGCCATAACTCTCTCCGTTGACCAAGAAGGCTCTAACCGTCATTTCGTTACGTGTTAATGTACCGGTTTTGTCCGTGCAGATAATCGTAGTCGAACCCAAAGTCTCAACTGCTTTCATGCGGCGCACAATTGCTTTTTGTCGCGCCATATTTCGCATACCCATTGAAAGTGAAATAACCAAGATGATCGGCAAACCTTCGGGAACAATTGCAACGAATATAACGACGGATACCAAGAATTGTTCAGCAATCACCTCATACATTGTTTGTGCACTTGGTCCGAACCAATTTTTAACGACTTGCAGTAGAATGAGTAGTACTGAACAGGTTATTGCAATCCAACCAAGGAATTTACCCAATTGTTCGAGTTTCACCTCAAGAGGAGTTTTGGGTGTGGTTACATCACTAATTCCTGATGCGATTGTCCCCAGCATTGTGTTCATTCCAACACGGGTTACGATTGCTTTGGCACGACCGCTGGATACAACCGTACCCATGAAGGCCATGTTCGACTGTTCTTGCAGAATCATGTCTCCTGAAACAGGATCCACCTGCTTATGGATAACATTCGATTCACCAGTAAGACTGGACTCATCAATTAACAGTTGGTGAACTTCGATGATTCGAACGTCAGCAGGAACATTCAACCCATCTTCGAGCCAAATGATGTCACCTGGGACGAGTTCGTCAATGGACACTTTGAATTCAGAGCCATCACGCAATGCAACACAATGACTGACTAGCAATTTCTTCAATGAAGCCATGGCTTCTTCAGCCTTGGATTCTTGAAGGTATCCAAAGAAAGCATTGAGGGTGAGTGCAATCACAATGAAAATGGGAGTTGCAACATCATCTTTTTCAAATACAAAAGCGATTAGTGCAGCGATAATCAAAAGGTAAACCATTGGATCTTGGAATTGTTCTAAAAATCGTACCCACCGAGGTACGGGTGGTTTCTCATCGAGTTTGTTATGGCCATATTTTGCACGTCTTTCAATGACTTCATCATTGGACAAACCAGCCTCATGCGAACCCAATAATTGCAACACTTCGTCTTTGGTAAGTGTGTGCCAATCCCCCTCGGGATGCTTGGTCTTCTCAGCTACCGCTGGCATATGAACAGATTGTCGCGGACCATCCTTGCTTATGATACTCATGTTCTAGGTCCCTGAAGGGACCTGATTTTTTCTGTTTGTATAACCGGATGTTTGACATTCAGTGTAGAGGTCGACACTCTATGTCCGCCACACATACCCCATATGTGCCTGCGGATCAAAATGTCGCGGAGTTAACTGTACGTGCAATTGTGCTTGGAATTATCCTCGGCGCATTAATGACCGCTGCGAATACATATCTTGGATTGTATATGGGTATGACTGTATCCGCTTCAATCCCGGCAGCGGTGATGTCTATGCTTTTGCTGCGATTGTTGAAATTCAAAGATGTCACGATTCTGGAGAACAATGTTGTGCAAACGATGACTTCAGCTGGAGAATCATTGGCTGCAGGAATTATCTTCACAATGCCTGCATTATTGGTGATGGGATTTGCCGGTGATATGAATTTCGTAACTGTGTTTTGTGTGGCTATTTTAGGTGGTGTTCTGGGCACTATTTTCACAATTGCA
>CATISE010000101.1 GCA_949538655.1 Marine Group II euryarchaeote MED-G33
AATATACGCACCGACCATCATTGGCATCAGACACTCATAGTGTTCGCATAGGCCTGTTTCCTGACCAACTCCTGGGGCGATAAAACAACTACCAAGTGTGAGGAAGAGGCAAACGACACTTGTAATAAGCGCAGTTGATGTTCCTGCTGCAGCCATTTGATACCCACATTTCTTCACTATTGACAATGTCAAGAACCTTTTCCCGGACGAAGTGCTTCAACGTGTACGAACTACTTGCCAATCATCAACTCCGGGTTCAGGATCAATCCAATCAGGATCGCCGGGTAGGACGAGGCCTGCGCCAATCGTGGCTAGTTCTTGTGCCAAGGATGCGTGTGTTTTCAGCAAGGATTCCCAATCCACATCACCACTTCGAAGTTTGAATCCGAGGCGTAGTGCACGCCACGATCGGCTGGCGCGTGCATACAATTTGAGGTGTAGTCTAGCAGATAATGGCCACCAAAGCAACACGATGATGGTCATCAATGGCCAAGGGAATCCAGCGAGTAGGGGGAGGATGATGCTGGGTAAATTCACATCCTGGAGTGGTGAGGATGGGGATGAAATAAACCACCCGATTGGTACTGAAATCAGAAGCCACCAGATGGGGTAAACCAACACCGAGAAGAGTAATTTCATCGTCCCCATAATCGATTTATTCGATTCGTTCTTGCCCAGTTTATTGGTCACCAGTCGTGTGAACATGTATGGTGGGATTGAGCCGATGACGGCGCCCCATGATACCACGCCGAGCATCCATGAAATCGACCATATCCAGTAAACCATATTCTTGAACAAAGAGCGCTTCGAGATTCTCTCTTCACGATTGGTGATTTCCCACGAGCGGAATCCATGTTGATTCATTTCTTCGTGATGTTCCCTAAATCTGGATTCGGTTTTTTGTGTTCGTTCTGGATCGTTTGCTGCCTGAAATTGCCATGCTGCCCTAACTCTGCGTGAACCCAAAAGAGCCTTGTCGTATGGCAGGGGTCCTTTCGGTGCCTGGTTCGCCAAAGTGCGATGGACGTGAATCATTCTTCGAGCGCGCCAAACCAATTCTCGATCTTCCCACGTTTCTTGAGCTTGATTACAGCGATTCATTTCCATTCTCAAATGTTCAGTAATCACGGAGCACCACACACGATCATGAGCTTGTTCACCAAACTCTTCGATATCTTCAGCAGTGGGTTCTGGCGCTCCGGCCTCTCCGGGCAAAGGGGGGATGGGGAGGGGTTGGTTGACCTGGAGGCTGACACGTTCCCGGAATCTATGTTGGTCACTGTAATGCAATCCAAGGGGGATGACATGTGGTTGAGGATGGTTCTCATCACGTGCTTTTCTGATGGCATGTAATAGGATGCGTGCGGCTCCTGTTCGTAGTCGAACTGGGTGGGGTTCCAAATGCGTCACACCTTCTGGGAAAATCGCAACCCGGCCACCCGTAGCAACAGCATCTCCCAAACTCTCAATCAGTGAGGAATTCTTTGCCGAGCGATTGGTGTTGTCTCCTTCTGTGACATTGCTGTCTTGTGCGCGGTGGACTGGTTTTGCACCCGCTGCACGGACAACGCGACCAATGATTGGCATCTTGAACAATGTGTGTTTGGCCGCAAAGGTCAGGCTACCCGGAATGGCAGTCATCATCAACATAGGATCAATCATTCCCCCTGGATGCCAGGTGGTGAATAGAATTCCACCCTCATCAGGGAGTGTGTCAATATCGACCAGTGAAATCTCTCGGAACCAGGTTTCCATCAGCGCACGGTTGATTCGACGAATCCGTTTGTAACCCTTGGAAACTGGGAAATTATCTGGATCTTTTCCCCAGTCCATGGCCCTTCCAAACGCGTCGGGGTTTTGGTTCAATCCCCGGCAAGAGGACAAGAGGGTTTGACTTTCAGTCAATATCTGCCGGGATATCATTGAAGCCTGATGCAGTAGTGCATAGAGTGAATGGACTGGAAGAAGTTCGCTGGACCCGCAATTCTCGCTGGCGTCGCTATTCTCATTTGGTCGGCCCCAGGGGTTCTATTGAGTATGATATATGAGGAGGGGGATACTGTTGATTCAGGTGTTCCTTTGGTTGTTTGTGGGACGTCTTTACTCTCGATTTTAATGTGTTTGAGTTCGATCGTTTGGTTTGCGTTTACATTGGGAACGAAGACGCAAAAGACGGTTTTCTTGTCCGAAGACCCTGATAATTTCCAACATGTTTCGGTTCCTCTTGCGGGCGATGCGCAGAGTACGGTCGTGCCCTCTGCGATTGGTGGAGGGGCCGTGTCATATGTTCGAGAAAAAATTGTCATCGAAACGACTGAAGGAGATACAGCGCAAATGATTGGTTTCTCCATGATTGCAGGTAGCGTTGGAATGTTTGTACTGATGGTCCTATTGGGATTCATCTCGATACTAATGTCATTGGGACCCGGATTGGGGTTCTCTGGTGGAACGTGCAACAGTACCTGTGAAACCATCTGGAGTGGGGCGAGTTTCAGTATGTGGGCCTCAATCTTGCTTTTCCCATGTGGGCTTATCGCTTTGGCGAGACCCTGGTCATGGTTCCATTCTGGCCAAGATATTCATGATCCTGTTGTGAAAGTAAGGGCTGGTATTGTATCAGGAATAGCATTAATTGCAGTAATCTCCTTTGGTTGGCCCGCTTTGCTTGTTGTAGGAATAGCGTTGATTATCTATGCAATACCGTGGTTTACCCAGGGTGGTGGTGTGTTGGTGCCTACACAAGGTCCAACTGTAGAGGTTGATGATTTCACGGTCAATGAACTCAAAGAGAAGTTGCGCGAGGTTGGGTTGCCTGTCTCGGGTAAAAAGGCAGATTTGGTTGTGAGATTAACAGAATATTACGAGAAATCTGCGTGGAAGAAGTCGACTGCTGAATGTGTCGAATGTCAGGCGACGCTGCGTTTCCCGGCTGATTACTCTGGGAAAATCCAATGCCCCCGGTGCAAAACTTTTCATGGTGTATGATTAGATTTGAGCGAGGGCTTGAACGATGTCCTCCCAAAGATCCTCTACATCCTCAATCCCAATACTCACTCGTACAAAGCCAGGAACAACACCTGATTCATGGCGTACGTTTTCTGGAATCGACATGTGGCTAGAGTTGAATGGGCACTCGATCAAGCTCTCAACTCCACCCAAACTTGTTGCTTCAAAAATGAGTTTGAGTCCGCGCATAAAGCGCAACGCTGCATCATCTCCACCCTTGACAACAAATGCTAGCATTCCAGTGCCCTTCGGCATGGTTCGTTGGGCGACATCATAATCCGGGTGAGTTGACAAAGAGGGGTGGATGACGTTCGAAATTGCGTCGTGGGTTTGTAAACGCTTGGCAATCTCAGCCGAGTTTGAACAGTGGATTGGCATTCTTGCACTCAGTGTCCGCATCCCTCTTTCCAGTAAGTAACAAGCGTGAGGATCAGGGGACCCGCCGAAATGTACCTTCTTGGGGAACAAGGTGGCGATGAGGTCCTTGCGACCAACGATTGCGCCGCCAACGATGTCTGAATGACCGCCGAGATATTTGGTGGTCGAATGAATGACAATGTCGCAACCCATTGCAACCGGTTGACAACCCCAAGGAGAAGCGAAGGTGTTGTCAATCACGAGGAGGAGGTCGTGCTTTTGAGCGATGACTGCCATCGCTTCAATGTCACAAACCTTCAGAACAGGATTGGATAGTGTCTCGATGTAGAGCATCTTGGTATTGTCTTCGATTGCAGCTTCGTAAGAGGCTGGGTCTTGCATATCAGCCATGGTTACTTCAATTCCAAACCGGGGTAGTTCCTGTGTCATCAGACCGTAAGTGCCACCATAGACGTCGGCGCTGGCCACAACGTGATCTCCGTTGGATAGAAGTCCCATCATGACGGTTGAAATCGCAGCCATCCCACTGGCGAACAGTTCACCATCTTCGGCACCTTCCATCGCGCAAATCTTCTCCACGCAGGCCTCGGAGTTCACACTGGAAAGACGCGAGTACAGCAGGGTGTGTTGTGCACCAGCTGCCCAACCAGCATATCGCTCATCTGTTAGATAGTATGTTGAGGATTGGAAAATCGGTGTATTGACGGCCCCCTCAATGTGTTTGGTCCCAGAGTGGACCGAGCGGGTGGCGAATCGCTTGTCTGAATCATCATCGCCCATGACACTGGTGGATGTTGTTCAGCACTTGAATCAAGCGATGTGGGAATCTAGGCTGATTCCACCCAATCGGTGTATTCTGCTGTCGATTCGGCGAGCCAATACACGATTTGTGGGAGGGTGTGGGGGTGATTTTTGCGAAGTGTTGTGAGGAGGGTCTCTAAGCCGTTTTGCTGGATCTTGATTTGTAATTTCCACTCTTCTGAAGATTGAATTTGTCCATCCCACTTGTATATCGATTGAATTTTTGAATGCTGCACACAAGCAGCACCGGCTTCGATCATCAATTGGGAAAATGACCCGACTTCAGGTTCAATCCATGAGCCGGGCAACGTGGTTTGAACAATCGAAATTTGTGTTGGCATGACATTGCGATATGGCCGTAGGCCATGAAATCAACGCCCCAACGCTTGAAGACCGTGGAGGACCGCCGTTGGATAGGTGCGGGCATGAGTTGGGATTCACCAATCGATTCTGGGGCTGTCCCCGATGATGGTTCCACTTTCGATGTCATCGTTGTAGGTGGTGGGCCGGGTGGAAGTGCTGCCGCCGCTTACATGGCGATGTCTGGTGCCAAAGTTTTACTTCTTGAGAAGGCGGTCTATCCAAGAGACAAGACTTGTGGCGATGCAGTCGGAGGTAAGTCGCTGAAACACGTCGAAGAATTGGGTGTCAAGGCGACTCTCGAACAGACCAATCATTTTCGGGTTGACGGAATTATTTTCGGTGCCCCGAGTGGGAAAGAGGTTCGGATTTCACTCCCAGAAGACGAAGTTGAAAATCGTGAAGCGGGCTACAGTTTACCTCGCAAACAATTCGACACATTGCTCTTCCGAAATGCGAACGAAAAGGTGCTTGAAACTGGTGGCTCTGTAGTTCAAAATTTCTCAGTAAAGGAAGTACATGTCGAAGATGGTGCCATCACTGGAGTGAGTGGAATTCATGATAAAAATAGCTACCATTTCAGTGCACCCCTGACGATCGGTGCAGGTGGTTATAATTGTCCAGTCGCACGTACTGTCGTTGCTGAGTTCGATGAGCCTATGG
>CATISE010000102.1 GCA_949538655.1 Marine Group II euryarchaeote MED-G33
TCCATGGCAGCAGCAGATTCCTTATTCTCGACGAAATGAACCTTCATTTTCCGAATGGCTTGTTCATAATTGACGATTTCATCGCCATCATGTATGCCTCCACCCATCAATTTACGGTGGAAAACGACCAAATCTTCTTGTGGGACGCCAATTTCTTTCTGAACTTGTCCTTTTGCGCTCTCCCACGCAGATGAATTCTGTGGAAGGTATGCTTGTGGGAGGATTCCAGGGTAGGTATGGGTCGGTTTCAGTTTTCCTTCCCAAGACTCGGGCAACAGAATATGTGTGGGTTTGGCCAACATATGGGCTGTATTGTTCACTTCGGTGTCGCTGATGTACCAACGTTCTGGAACCATGTGGCGCGCAGCCCTGAGTTCGAATGGAGCACCTTTAGAAACGATACGTTCCACTTCGTGTTCAAACAGGAAGGCTGTCGCCTGTCGTTGACGTCTCCAACCTTTCTGCAGTCTGCGTAATGGCCGACCAATCACACGTTCGACCCTTAGAATCGGTTGATCGAATCCAACTGCCAACATGGCATCCAGTTCTTGGCGCTTGGTGACAATTAGGATGTCATCTTCACGAAACCATTGTCGAAACAGTTGGAAATGCGCCGGGTGATCGATGACCCAACAGGTGCGCATGTTTCGGCGAAAGGGTGGGAGTGAATGAACCGAACGCTCATGTTCCATCAGTGTAAGCCGATGACATGGCGAAAGAGCGAATCGATACCGGTGGCGAAGTGTTCGGACCTTACAGTCCCGGTGTGAAAGCGGGTGGCGTGATATGGTTGGCAGGCCAAATTGCACCTGATGCGGGTGGCATTGCAGAACAAACCCAAGCGAGTTTGGACAAAATCGATGCACTATTGGCGGCGGCTGGTGTCTCAAAACATCAGGTGACTTTCGCACAGGTATTACTCGATGATATCAACGATTTTTCAGCGATGAATGAAGTCTATGGGGCTTGGTTGGAAGATGTCGAAATCCCTCCTGCTCGAGCCGCATTTGAAGCCGCTAAATTACCGGGTGGTGCAGCGATTGAGATCGTTGTTCAGGCCCACGAAGATGCGTGATTGAATGCCCGGTTCACCCTACCTTGATGAGCGGCCTCCGGGTTTGATGACCTGGCCACTTCTGTTGCCCATTTTGCTCGCAATTTTTGTGACGGAATGTGTTGTTGGAGTTTGGGTTTGGACGTCCTATCCTGACTGGAGAATCCTCGTCTACATCATACTGGGAATCGACTTGGTAACTCTGGTGGTTTTCTACATCATGACGACACGTGTGAGTGGAGAAAATATCGAATGAAAGCGATATGTGACCGACCCGATGTATCGCAGTGACTTTGAGTAAAGTCCCAGTCGACCGGTCATGAGCGAGTGGGCACTTGAGACGTTCAAGGCTTACGACATTCGTGGTATTGCTGGCTCCCAATTGACACCTGCCTTCGCCAATCGCTTGGGACAAGCATTGCCAACATTCCTCGATTGTAGCGCCTTGGCTGTCGGCCGAGACATCCGAGAATCGGGACCTGAACTTCACGAGGCTTTCGTCAATGGACTGATGTCAGCTGGCTGTGACGTTCACGATCTTGGAATTTGTACGACAGGAGCACTGTACAGTGCCACTGCAAATCTCAAAGTCGAAGGGGGTGTGATGATTACCGCAAGTCACAACCCACCCGAGTATAACGGATTCAAGATGTGTCGTGGAATGGCTGCAATGGCGGGAGATGAGATTCAAGCTCTTCGAGCCGTATTTGAATCGGGAGATTTTCATTCGGGCCAAGGTCAACATATCGATGCAGGTGATTTTCTTTCAACCTACATGGCCGATGTCATCGGAAATGCGGGGCTGCCATCGCGTCGCGTGAAGGTCGTGATCGACTGCGCAAATGCAGTCCCTGGGCCCTTCATGGTCGATCTTTGCAACCAACTAGGTTGCGAGACTGTGGCCATACATTGTGAATGGGACAACACATTCCCCAACCATCCACCCGACCCTACGCGTCCAAAGAATATGGTAGAACTTGGAGCCAAAGTTGTCGAGACTGGTGCGGAATTTGGAATTGGAATTGATGGAGATGGGGATCGCGTCGGCGTGGTGGATGAAAATGGAAATTTCATCTATCCTGATCGACTGTTGGCAGTATTTGCCCGAGATGTGCTATCACGCGTGCCTGCGGATGCAAGCGATGCTGCCAGAACGATCATTCACGATGTGAAGTGCAGCATGGCATTGGAACAATCTATCGAAGCAGCCGGTGGCATTGCTCACATGATGCGAACTGGGCATTCCTTCCTCAAGCAAGCCCTTCGTGAAAATCCCGAGGTGCCTATGGCGGGAGAGATGAGTGGTCATTTCTTCTTCCACGATCGATGGAATGGATTCGATGACTCATTGTATGCTACGGCGCGTCTTATCGAGTTGGTTGCAAGAGACAATCAGCCATTCTCATCACTGTTTGATGACATCCCTTCCTATCCATCCACAGGGGAGGCGAAAGTGCCCCTCACAGATGGTCGGGAAGAAACGATGAATGCTGTAAGAGAAGCCTATTCAGACATGGATTACAGTGCAGTAGACGGAGTTCGTGTGCGCTATCCAGATGGCTGGTATTTGTGTCGACCATCCAATACAGAACCGATTCTTGTCATGCGTGCAGAGGCTGGGTCAGAAGAGAGTCTTACATCTATCAAATCAGATGTGGAAAATCGGTTGGGTCACATCATGAATTTGGAAAAATTCCATTCAGCTTAACCAGCGAGAGAATATTTTTCCACGAGTAATTGTGTCAAATAATATCCAACGAAAGTTGTCGTCAATCCAGCACCTAGAGCTGGATAAAATTCCCATCCACGCGTCATTAAAGCCGGCATCACAATGAAAATCAAAAGTGATGGAATCACGAGCCAAACGATATTTTTGGAAAAGCTGATGATTTCTTCAGAAGATGAGCCATCATGATTCATCCACATCATCGCAAGAACGCTGACAATCGGGACGGATGCAAGGACCGCTGCAAGCATAGTACTGCGTTCACTGACCTGTACCACGGCGAAAATGATCAGAGCGGTGAGGCCAATCTTTCCGGCGTCGAAGACCCAACTCATGTGAAGCGAGTTGACCATTCAGAGGTCAACCTTTGCGGTCAATTTGATGTCGCTCGCCACGAATGCCAACCAAATGTCTCATCGTCGAGGGCTTTTTTCAGTTCATCGAATGCCTTGAGAAGGTCTTTCTTTGTGAAAGGGAACTCTTCCGATTTCGGATCGAAGGATGAGAAGCGGAGGGCCATTTTCAACATCATCGAAATTTGATTCAACTTTGCCAGTAATCTTTGCGTGACTTCCGGTTCACTTTGACTGTTGATCATTTCAAAACCAACGGTCGTAATTTCAATTCCAATGTCCAAGGCCGTTCGTTGTTGAACGACTTCGTTGATTCGTGTTTCACCCACCATTCTACCGATGACTTTTGGTAGTGATGAATTCGAAAGAAGAACCGGTTCATTGACAATCAATTGACCACCAGGGGCGAGCATTTGCTTGGCAGCAGAGAATATTGCTTCTAAATCACGCTGAATGATACATCGGCACTCGATGAGAACATGTGTGAATGTCCCTGCTTCAAACGGGGGTTCTGACATCTTGGAGTGTACGTAGTGAACACGCTCATCTTCGTAGATACAATGTTGCAGCAAGGGTTCGATTGCGACGACGCCTGTCGCTTTGCAGCCAAATACTTCAATCAACATTTGACAAACGGATCCTACACCCGCCCCAAGGTGAAGAACGTGGCTATATTCATCCACACCGGCTTCACGACAGAGACGAAGAGTCACCTCTGGAGATGCGGGAAATGAGTCACCCAATGCGTTGCGAATCATCGGGTTGCCTGCTGCCTCGCCGACATCCATGGCACTCGCAACCCGTAGAGGTCTTTCAAGAGAATGGAGCCATTGGTGAGATTTGAACTCACGGCCTCTTGATTACGAATCAAGTGCTCTACCAGCTAAGCTACAATGGCAGTATGTTGGCGACCTGACATTCTGCAATAAGAGAATCGGAGAGATTCAAGCCAAATCAAGTTCGCTTAAGCGGCTTCGAAAATGGTCTGCACTGGCTTCCAATGCCTCGATTACTGGCATCTTTCGTCCAGCGAGCATATTCAGACAAGCGCCGCCTCCAGTACTATTGTGGTCAACCAAATCAACGACTTTTCTCTCGTTGACGAGCGTGCTTGTGTGACCGCCACCAATGATGACAAAGCCATTCGACTCACAACATTGATTGAGAATTTCAATCGTACCAAATGCAAACGGATCTTTCTCGAACAAACCAGCCGGCCCATTCCACAGAACACATCCTGCATCGACAATGTGTTCACGGATTTTCATACATGTAAACAATCCAATATCAAAGAGAGGTCCAGAGGGTGGTAATTGTTCAACTGGTAAATCGACTCTTTCACCATCAATTTCTGCCGCTACATCGAGAGGAAGGAGGAGGCGCTGATTGTGTTCGGCCAACAATTTGTTCGCCATGACCATCGTTGAATCGAAGGCATCTCCCAACTCCTTGCGCAGGAAGGCTTCGTTACCCGTACCAATTTTGTGCCCATCAGCCCATAGCATCAAGTTTCCAACCGCCCCTACGAATACGACCGTATCGGCTACACCGCGTTCGCAGAGATTGAGGGCGATGTCTAAACTGTCATCGCACTTTACACCTCCAAGAATCACAGTGTAGGGTTTGGGAGGAGATTCAGTCGCCATTTTGAGTGCTTTGATTTCCTTGGCCATCAACTCACCCGCAAAGCAAGGCAATGCTTTACCAAAACCGGAAAGTGAGGGACTGTTACGATGAGATGCTGCGAATGCGTCATTGACGTATGCATCGACAAGCGGGGCTAGTTTCTGCACAATCTCTGATTCATGTAACTGGCTAAAATCAGCCTTTTTCATACCCATTTCGTCTTCGTGCCCGCGCACATTGTTCAGAAACAACATTTCACCTGGGGCCATATTGCGAATGGCTTCTTCAGCAATCTCTCCACAAACATCAGGGACAAAGGTGATCTTTCGACCCAACAAACGGCTCAACAAATCAGAATGCGCGTACATGTTGGTGAAATCGATTTTACCAGGACGGCTTTGGTGTGCGAGGATGATTACCCGTGAACTGGCCAATCGTTGGAGTGTCGGTAGAATTCCCCTCAACCGGGAATCATCGAGGAAGGCTTTGGTGTCAGGATGGAGGGGGCTGTTGACGTCTACGCGTAAGAGCACGCGTTTCCCTGCCAGGCCAGCATCGGCCAGGGTCAGTACGGACCCCATTGAACTCGCTGACCCGAGGGCCGGTTATGACCCATTCGCCGACAGAAGACATTAGGTTGGGCACCATCTGGAGGGTGCATGGAGTGGTCAACCGATGTTCTCTCTGGACCGGAGGGTGAGGACTGGAGGGTGCCAACTTCGGAACTTTCTTCACGCCAATCGATTCTGATTTCTGCTCTTAAGGGGAGGAGTGCTTGGATCAATGATCCGGTCGACATGTACTGGTTGGTCGGCAATCGTCAAACCGGTGGAGTCCACATCTCGTCGGATGGGAATGTAACGCAGTACGTCAGAAATTCACTGGAAAGGGCACGCTTTGAAGCGGGTGGAAATGATGCACCTCATCAAATTGTAAGTCATCCCAGAATGTCGGTATTGAGCGAATCTGTTACAGATACTCCATCCATACAACTCGGGCGCATGCCCGCTTCAGATGCAGCCTTCCTGCAATCCAAGATTGGCAATGGTGGCGATTGCACA
>CATISE010000103.1 GCA_949538655.1 Marine Group II euryarchaeote MED-G33
AACCAGAACCGGAACCGGAACCAGAACCAGAACCAGAACCAGAACCAGAACCAGAACCAGAACCAGAACCAGAACTGGAAGCCGAAGCCGAAGCCGAACCTGAAACAGTCGTAACATCCTCTGGTCGAAGTATTGGTGACGTCGCTTCTCATTTGGACACGCTGAAACTATTTGGTGATAAGCGGCGATATATCGAAAGTTTGAGTGGGGAAGTATTCGACTTCACACTCAAAATCGAAAAGATGGAGAAGACCATTGGCATTCGTTTGACAGATGAATTCCGCGGTGGCAACACTTGTATCGGAACCATAGATGAAATTGGTGTTGGGGTACGTATGCCGAACACAATGGAATTAACACTTGGACAAGAGTTCTATGTTGAAGCAAAATTGCTTGAATATCGTTCGGTTGTCAAGCGATTTGAATTTGAACATCTATGATTTTTCAAATCAATATACCAACTGGCATTATAGTCGCTCCTTGCATCGGAAAAGTATGCGACTGCGTGTAATCGTACTGAGTTTCTTATTGTTGGCTGTTTCAGGAGCCAATCTTGTTGATGGGAATTCAGGTGGAAAATACCAGAGTGGATCAGGTTGTAGTTGCCATTATGGTGGAAGCGCAACGGTTTCCATGTCTGGTCAACCAGCAACATACACTGCTGGGCAAACTTACACTCTTTCAATATCAGTTAGTGGTGGTGTTTCAGGTAGTGCTGGAGGATTCAGCCTTGAAGTGGATAAAGGAACTCTATCCACCGGCGGTGTTGGAATCATGGCAGTCAAGGTGAACACTGCGGGCAATAGCGCCACTCATACGACCTCAAGTTACCGAAGTTGGAGTGTAGATTGGACCGCGCCTTCATCGGGTTCGGGAACCACCGCCTTCGATCTTGCCGGACTTACCGCCAATGGAAACGGCAACAACAATGGAGATAGTTGGGGGACAGCAAGTTATCAGGTATCAGAAGGTGGAAGTCCACCTTCAAACAATCCCCCTTCAGTCTCTAATTTACTGCTGACACCATCCAATCCAACCGTCTTGACTGGATTGGGATTGACCTATTCTTACAGTGATTCAGATGGTGATGCCGAATCAGGAACAACGATTCATTGGTTCGAAAACGAAACATGGGATACCTCAAAGAATGGCCAAATGTCGATTTCAGTGGTCAAAGGAGATCTGTGGACCGTCGAAGTCACACCCGCGGACGGACAGGATGCAGGTACCATGGTTAGTGCCGGTCCTGTCAGTGTTGGCAATGCTCCCCCTACTGCGCAAAGTGTTCAACTAACACCGAATAGCCCTGACGAAACCAGTACACTGAGCGCCTCTTACCAGTACAGTGATCCCGATCAAGATGTCGAATCAGGCAGCTCAATCGTTTGGTACTTGGATGATGTGCGTGTGGCCGAATTGGATGACGCGACATCAGTGTCGAGTTTGATGACACGTTCAGGAGATCAATGGAAATTTTCAGTCATTCCACACGATGGAGAAGATGCAGGTTCTGAGGTTGTCAGCAACATGGTTGTAATCGGTTCATCCAATCATGCTCCGACCATCCCTTCCGCTCTCATCAATCCAAGTTCACCTGCAACTGATTCTGATTTGGATGCGATGTGGACATTTGCAGATTCAGATTCAGGTGATACACAATTGTCATACGAAATTCATTGGTATCTCAATGGTGTGCACATGCCAGAATATGATGATATTGACCCCTTGCCAAGTACTGCAACAACAAGGGGGGATTCCTGGCATTTTATCGTCAGTGTATCTGATGGAATCGATTGGAGTTCCCCGTTTACAGCACAGAGTGTGACCATATCGAATACAGTACCAATTGTATCGGATGCCCATCTCACACCTGAGAGTGCAACTTCTTCAGATGATCTAGAAATCTCTGTCAATTACAGTGATTTGGACGGCGATGTTGAAGCGACCCCAAGCATCCGATGGTATCGCGACGGACAATTGCAAACTCAATTTACGGATAATCTAGTCATTTCTTCTTCAGCAACGAATCGCGGCGAAGTTTGGATGGCTCGATACACACCCAACGATGGTACTTCAATGGGCTTGGAGGTCGAATCCTCAACTGTCACAATTGGGAATTCAATGGCGACGATTTCTTCGATTTCATTGACAGAAAATGCAACCGCTCTTTCACCGCTTGACCTCATTCTTGGTGGGTTGCCATACGATGAAGACAATGATCAAATTACGTTGAATATACAATGGATGAGGGATGGCTTTCACGTGAGTGCCCTTGACAATCTTACATCGGTTCCTACCGAATGGTTGGGGGTCGGGCAATCTTGGACTGCATCACTGGAACTTTACGATGGTTTTGAGAACAGTCCAAGAATCACAAGTGAAAATGTAGTGATTGTTAACTTGATGCCAACGGCTGCATTCACAGTTGGAGATACGGTTTTGATTGAAGCGATTACAGAATTTGATGCGTCATTGTCCATTGATTTGGACGGACAAATCGTAGCCTGGTTTTGGACGGTTGGCACGACGTCATATTCGGGTGAAGTGATCTCAGTGATTCTAACTGACCCGAACACCGTAGTCAATCTCACAGTTCTCGATTCAGATGGTGGTTCAAACAGTCGAGAAGAGGTCATTACAGCGACTTGGGGTCCTGTTGCCTCAAACCTTGAAGCCAGCGTTTCAGATGGTGCTGTGAATCTCTTTTGGGCTTGGGAAGGCGATGAATCTACATTTACCATTTGGCGAACTCACGAACCGGTAGTCCACTCCAGTGGATTGTCGGAGATTGAGCCAGTGGGTCAAACCAATTCCACACAGTGGTCAGAACCATTGCATCTCGCTGGAAATTACCATTACACCGTCACATCTGATGTGGGTGAGGTACACAATCCTCGAGTCTCCAGCAATACGGTCAGCGTAACACTGGATGTATCTCAGATGCAGGTCATCGAACCAGCTGGAGACAGTTCACTTGGAACCACGATGACATCACTTCTAGCCTTCTTACTGATATTCGGTGCGTTGGTGACTGCGCTCCTTGATCGATTCTTTGGGAGGGATGCTTAATGCGTCGTACGCTCTTACTTGTCACCCTCTTACTCTTGGTTTTGTGTGTCCCTCCACTGTCAGCCAATCCTGGTGGGACAGGGGATGGCAATCGAGATGCTGCCTGTGGAGGGTCTTGTCATGGGGATCCAGGCCTCTCTGAACCTTCTTCGGCTGTTTTGACCTTCTCAACCGATCGGGATTCAGCCTATGTTGGTGGTCCTATTTCTGTGACAATAACCGTCACAGAAATGGAACTTTCAAGTCGTGGATTGGTCGGTGTCTTCCTACTGAGTGACACACATGGTGTTGCTGATACACCTCAAGACGCAGGTTGGACCATACTTTCCAATGGCGAAGGTGGTGCTACAAATTACGCTGAGACTCACGCTTTAGATGCTGAATCTGGAGTGACGATGACTTGGAGTCTCCTCGCCCCTAGCAGTGAGGGTACATACGATTTCTACGCTGCAGTCCACCATGGTGGAGACGGAGCTGCTCGAATGAAAATCTCAGATGCAAACAACGTAACCGTTGGCCCAGTCCCAGACAACCTACCACAGATGCTGCCTTGGGATGCAATGACTTCCCGTTCTCTAGGTGAACCGACAGACCTGTCGATGCCTGTTGTCAATGCAACTGCTGTGGCTCTGGAATATCGAATCGGTGAAGGACCCATCGCGACAATCGAGGCAACACAGGGGGCTGACACATGGGTTGCCACACTTCCAGCAGCATTGTCAGATATTTCCCTGTCCTATCGCGTGGTCATGAGTAACGATGAGTTTACTGAGACGACCGGATGGATTGCTGTCAGCAATGAAATCGAAGAATACAGTGCCGATATTTTCGCAGTTCGTTTGCAATCAATGGCTCTTTTGTTTGCTAGTCTGGCATTGTGTATCTCAATCCAGCGTCGAATGTCTCGCTCACCACAGAAATCTCTGGGTGAACCAGAGGCGGCTCTAATCTCTGCGGATCAAACCAGTATGGTTGTTCCAACACCTTCAGTTGAACCCGTAGCCATGGCACCTTCTCTCGCACTTGATGACCCTCGTCGACCTGTAGGATGGACCGATGAACAATGGTTGCATTATGGTCCTGATCATATCGCACAAAATCCCGGAGGTGGGTTCTGATGGTAGCCGCCGCAACATTGCATGCTTTCAGTACTGAAATGCTGGTGGGTTCAATGACATTTTCAGTAATCGCCACCGTGTTATGCCTTGGCGAATCAATGCTTGAAAAATTGGGTGAGAAAGCGCAGCGGGGATTGGATCAATCCGCGTATTATGCAGCGATATTTTCGTTATGTTGTATTCCAGTGGTCGCCTTAACAGGAACTGCTTCCGGCGATGCATCCGCATCCCCAGTTTTGGTCAACAAGATGCTCCTGTCTGGCCTCTGTCTTGGACTTTGGATTGGAGTTGTCCATGGCCGGCGCACATGGGGTCCCGAAATGTGGTCAAACCGCAAGATGGGCTTTGTTCATACTGGCTTTGTTTGTGCAGGATATACGACTGCAGCCATGTTAGGATCGATTGGTAGTGTCATGACACGTGGTGAAACCGTTGGTGATTTGTTTGGAATTTGGCCACACTTTGACAATGCCCCCTCCATTTCGTTTGGTATGTCGATGGTTCTTGCTTTACTTTCGCTAAGCGCCCTTCTCGTGGTTATTTTCGTGCAACCGAAGGGTGAAACAGTAGAATCTTAATCTCTCAAATCAGAGATAATTTCCAACAACTTGAGGGCTTGATCTTCAGGTCGCAAGCCCATTTTCGAGATGGCATCCCTACCAGCTTCTGACCAAGCATCCCTATTTTCATCGGTGGCGGCTTCGTCTAGTGCTGTATGCCACACACTCCAATCCTCACGGGGAAGCAATCTTCCAGAAACTCCATCCTTTACGGTATGGCGATATCCACCTTCATCCACCATCAGTGCCGGGGTGCCCGCCGCCTGTGCTTCAATCGGTGTCAACCCAAAGGGCTCACCTCGGGCAAGAGAAACCACTGCGCGAGAACGCTTGACCAAATTGACGAGATCATCCTGAGAGAGTCTGGGTTCAACAATCAGTTCGACACCCTTCTCTTTTGCATAAACTTCCATCATTGCAATGTCCGCATCAGAGCCACCACCAACGTGATGATACGTCAATCCTGTTCCCGCGAGCATATCGATTGTATCCATGGTACCCTTCACGTAGGAAGCATTTCCAATCGCAACCACGCAATCGTCTGTTGATGGACAATCACCTGCCCAAATATCGAGATTTACCGAAGGCCAAAGCAATCCTGATTCCTCACCATAGACAGTTTGAATTCTCTCTTGAATCCACGGTGAATTTCCACTGATTCTAGCATTGGAGCGGTCTGCAAGATCATGGGTCATCGAGGTATCGCGGCGTCGTTGTTTTCCAAGTAAGAATCGTGTCAATGCTAGATTTTGTTTCGGATTTCCATCCAATGTTCGATGAAGAACATCTTCATGCAATCCCCGGTGTGGCTCTAGACAGTGATAGTGCAAAGGCAGGTCTCTTGGAACCAATTGACTGAATTCCAAACTACCGACACCACCGACCAAATGCACCGCATCACTCGTGGCCAGAACATCTTGCAGACGCAGACCTTGTTCGGTAATTTCCAACATATTCCACCATCGGTTCGCGGCTTGTCTTGAGGCAAGTGCACGGAATTCAGCCCATCCTCCAGTCGGTTTCTTCCAAGGTATCGCGGGGGTGAGATAGAGAATCCCTAAAGATTCCATTTTTTCTCTCGCTTCATCGTTCAAATGTAGTGATGCACACGTGATTTCGAAATAAGCTTGCCAAGCTTCCAAATTGTTCAGAATATCCCGTTCCGCACCCCCAAACTGCTCGAAGGTACCCTTTACCACCAGAAGGCGAGGCTTTGAGTCCGAATCGTCGTCCACGCACACGCCCTCGCTTGTCCGTTTAATATCAGCATGGGCTGGGCGGGCTGATGTCGCGTCAAGTTTTGGTGGTTCGCGGTGGGGCGCTGCTCCGCTCCAGTGGACTTGGCCGTGCTCATCATGATCTTGTGGATCGATTGAGCGAAGGACAAGTCGATGGATATACGCTTGGAGAAACCATCGAACACGAATTGGGTGGGAGTGCCTTTACGCGTTGGCGTCGCCGTCGCAGCGAACATCCACAACGAGTCTCAGATGCAACCCAGGCAAACAATGGTGCCATCCTCCACATCACGGATCAAGAACAAGCCCATTTGATTCCAGAAGGCTGTGATTTACCTGTCAGCATCACCATCCACGACCTCTTCCATTTGGAGCCACGCAGAATCACGACTTCGCACGGCAAGGTGAACATTGGAGATCAATCTCCCGGCATCTTACGTAGACGGGATTTATCTCATCTCCGCAAGGGTCTCAATCGAGCAGATTTACTGATTTGTATTTCACAAGCAACCGCTGAAGAAGCCCGTGAATTGTGGCCTGAAAAGGCGATTGTAGTTGTCCCACACGGGATTGATGTCGCCGGATTCGATCCGTTTTCCCGACCTCTGCCCAAACCTGAAAATTTTGATTATTCCAAAGTGAATCTACTCTGTGTCGGCAGTGAAGAACCTCGGAAGAGAATTGACTTCCTCGTCGAAGTCTTGGGCAACCTCCCTACACATCTGAAAGGTGAAGTGATATTGCACAAGGTTGGAGCAGAATCCAGTCAGAAATCAAAGATTAAATTATCGAGACATGCCAAAGAATTGGGTGTCAATCTACGATGGGTTGGACGGCTTTCAGATTTAGACCTCTGTGGTTATTACCAACACTGTGACGCACTTTTGTTCCCTAGTATCGCTGAGGGTTTTGGTCTGCCACCTCTCGAGGCAATGGCTTCCGGTT
>CATISE010000104.1 GCA_949538655.1 Marine Group II euryarchaeote MED-G33
ATCGATGTCGAGCAAGGGGTGGTTGAGAGACTCGTGAACGACCTCTTCAGGTCCGCGATCACTCTCACCGTAGAGCATCATTGTGACGCCGCCACCTTTCATGATGGTACGAACATCAGCGAAGTCGAGATTGATGAGGCTCGGTAGTGTGATTGTTTCAACGATACCCTTGACGATTTCAGCAATCAGCTGATCCATGATACTGAACGCTTCATCCAATGGCAGATTGGGCACATAGTGCAGGAGTCGATTGTTGTCGAGAACCAGAACTGCATCCGCTTCTTGTCGAATATTCTCAAGACCTTCGAGTGCTCTTGTCATTCGCTGTCTCCTTTCGACTTGGAACGGTGTGGTCACAACAGCGACCACGAGTGCACCAGCTCGCTTGGCTTCCTCAGCGACAATGGGTGCGATTCCGGTACCGGTTCCACCGCCCAATCCAGCTGTGATGAAGACGAGATCTGCTCCAGAGACAATCTGAGTGATTACGTCACGTCCTGCCTCAGCACACTTGCGTCCTGTCGAAGGGTCGCCTCCAGCACCCAATCCCCGAGTAATGTGACGTCCGACCAGCAGTTTCTGCAAGGCACGGGTGTGATCGAGATGTTGCTTGTCGGTATTGATGGCGACAGTAATCGCGCCTTCGACACCAAGATGGGTGATTCTGTTCATCGTGTTGTTGCCTGAACCGCCACAACCGCAGATGAGAATCCGAGGGTCTGGTACACCAAAAGTGGAAACATCTTCGTTGAGCAATGCTGTCGATTGCTTGCCATCCAAATCGCGCTTCAACTCGCCTACCAAATCTTCGTAGGCTTTGCCAAGAGTCCCTCCAGAATCTTGACCAGTCACTTGTTCCCCATCCATGGTATCCACCACAGGTTTCACCTGTATTCTTGAGTTCGCTTTTCACCACATATTAACCATCGCGGTTGGAGGATGCTTTGGAGTGCGAATTCTCAACCCTTTTCTAAAGCCCAGAATTGTTGCGCTACGCACAAATAGACGAGGGCGATGGGCGAATCAAACCCGAGCGTAGCATAGCCTGGCCAATGCACCTGACTGTAGACGTGAAATTCACGGTTGTAGACTAAAGGCAGCCATCAGGGAATCGCTGGTTCAAATCCGGCCGCTCGGACCAATTACCTCCCTATGGGAGGGTTTTCCATTTAGCGGGACGCTCATATAGGGGGAGCAGGTCGGCGGAATGCTCCAAAGGTGACTATCATGGCTCGTTCACTACATCACGCAGTTCGCGACACTTGGAAGAGACCCAAGGATTCCATCCCCCGGGACTACCACCGTGATCGCATGGCACAGTGGCGTCGTGACCCGGTCATCAACCGAATCGAGCGCCCAACTCGCTTGGACGCAGCCCGTCGTTTGGGCTACAAGGCCAAGCAAGGCGTCGTCATGGTTCGAACCCGTGTTCGCCGTGGTGGACTTCGAAAGTCGAAGATCAACATGAAGCGAAAGCCTAGCAAGATGGGTATGAAGAAAATCACCATGGCGAAGAGCATCCAGCGCATCGCTGAAGAGCGCGTTGCACGCAAATTCCCGAACCTTGAGGTTCTCAACTCATATTGGGTTGGCGAAGATGGAAAGAACAAGTTCTACGAATGTATTCTACTCGACCCAAGTCATCCTTCGATTCAGAACGATAAGCAACTTGGCTGGGTTACCGCAAACCGCCACTCTGGACGCGTCTACCGAGGCAAGACCAGCGCAGGTAAGCGTGGACGTGGTCTACACAACAAAGGAAAGGGTGCAGAAAAGCTGCGTCCTTCTCTCAAGGCTCACCAGAATCGCGGCAAGTAAGCCCGATTTCAGGCCGAAGGTTGATGGGCGCCCCCGTATCACCGCATTTCGATGGGCGAAGCCGTTTCATCCGAACTTCGCGGAATGCCGGTCATTCTGCCCGATGGTCGTTTTCTAGGAACGGTCCACGACATGGTCGTGGATTCGGACAATTGGACTTGCACACATTTGTTTGTCACAAACCCACCTGCTGAATTGGTTGAGGATCGAATCCATGTTGCCATACCATGGCGCTGGATTCGTGCGGTCGAGGATGTTGTTTTGTTGCGGTGGTTCCCGCCTACACCCATTCCCCGTGAACCAGTGAACCCTTGAAATGGGATGGGTTTCCTCGAAAGATTAGGGCGCCACCTGCGAAAGTGGGTGTCATTCTGTTGATTCGCGAGGAAGGAAGATGTTTGAATTACACGTGCTGGGCACGTCTAGCGCTCGATTCGCACATGGTCGTTCTGTCTCAGGTTCCGTG
>CATISE010000105.1 GCA_949538655.1 Marine Group II euryarchaeote MED-G33
CAATGACGAAGACACCAGGCCACTCTGACTCACGAGTTTCGTTCCAATCAGAGTCGCCCCAGTTGTCACCATATCCATCTCCATCAGAATCCTGCCATTGTGTTGAATCAAGTGGGAAGGTGTCTTGTGTATCCACATATCCGTCACCATCACTATCCAGTTGCGCTTGTGAACAGCCGTTTCCATCGACTTCTGCATCTTGAATTGTGTTTGAACACAGGTCGTTGAGATCGCCTACGCCATCACCATCGCTATCCAATGATTCACTCGAATCGTTCGGGAAGGCATCGGTATTATCTCCAACGCCATCTCCATCTGAATCCTGTTGCTCGTATGCATTCTCAGGGAAAGCATCAGCATTGTCTCCAACACCGTCACCATCACTGTCCATTGTTTCACTTGGATTGTTTGGGAACGCATCGGAATTATCACCCACACCATCGCCATCCGAATCGATTTGTTCAAAGGCATTGAATGGGAATGCATCACTGTTGTCACCTACACCATCGTCATCGCTATCTTCAGTCTCGCTGGAATCGTTCGGGAATGCATCAGCATTGTTACCAACACCGTCCCCGTCAGTATCCGCCCATTCGAGAACATCATTCGGGAATGCATCTCCTGAATTGCTGTATCCATCGCCATCGTCATCTGGGCATCCGTTCTGATCTAGGGTGGAAGTACCAGCAACTTCTGGGCAGTCATCGTTTGCGTTTGGAATACCATCGGCATCCAAATCGTTTTGATCAATAAATTCGAACGTTGAGGAAAGTTGATGCTCGTTACCCTCGACATCGATAAGTGAGATTGTGACAGTTCCAGGAGTTGTAACTGCGGGTGTTGTGAGTCGAATGGTCGAATCATCGATGACGTCACCGGTTACCGAACCGAGTTGGCCAAACTTGACTGTAATTTCATTTGTGACAGTCACGCCGGTCGATTTTGTAGCATACTTGAGCACACCATTTGTCTCATCGGTATAGGCGACGTGCATCATGCCTCCATCATCGATGATAAGCGAATTTGATTCGCCTGTACCATCTCCTTGGCTGCCACCAGGATGGTTCTCGATAGTGCTGACTTGCCAGTTTGGTGATGATGGGTTCAGTGTTGCATACTTAAATTTCCAACCGCTCCATGAACGATAAACAATGTGCGGGTCGCCTGCCGCATCAACGGCAATTGAAGGGTTTCGGCCAGTATCTCCTGATGAATCAACAATGTCAGTTGACCATGCCCCATTTGGTACACCCGTTGAATAGCGTAAATCATCGTTATCACTATCGTAATGAGCGATGTGGAATTGTCCTTGATCATCCATGGCTAACGAACTGTAGTAACCGGGATAAGCGACACCAAAACCACCAGTATCTGGCGCGTACGGGATCCAGGAACCACTTTTGTTTGTTGCAAATTTCAATTTCGATTGGCTACGATCTTGGTATGCAATATAGGCATGGTCGTTCCCGTCAATGACGATTGCTGAATCACAGCCCTTATTGCTACCTGATTCAATCGTATTGGTCGTCCATCCTGTTCCATCAAATGATGCAAGACGGAGCCCATTACCACAATATTGGCCACTGGCCACAAAAGAGATATGTGGATGATTGTTTGAATCCAAAGCAATACCTACAGGGCCAACCTTTCCGCTTGTTGAGACTTGTGTTGAAGCCCATGAAGAGCCATCATAATGCATGTAGACTACAAGGCCGGTATTCGTCGAATAGGCAGCATGGAGTTCATCGTTGTCATCAATGACCATATGCGTATCCCAACAATAACTTCCTTCGCAATTTTTGATAGCGGTGGGTGTCCAAGAAGAGCCATCGTAGACACTGTGTGTGAACGCATATCCATCGCCACTCGCATGAACGATGTGCACATGACCATTCGAATCAATTACAATCGCATTTTCATGTCCTGCTTCGTTCCCGTAATCTGCCGTAGATTTCGTCCACTGATGATTGGTGCCGTCGTACGTTACATTTGTGTCAGCAAGGGCCGAGAAACCGCTCCCTGTAATGGTGATTTCTTCTCCGCCGGTGATCCAACCGCTACTTGAAGAAACTGAAGTCTGAATTGGGCTTGAAAACTGCAAATCTTCGCCCGAATCGTCGAGAAACGATTTGTGCCCCAAAATCGGAGATGCCATGACCATTAGCAATAATGCACTAACCAACCAAGTACGCATATATTTTCGTATTTAGTGAATCTAAAATACTCTTGGTAACAGTATTGTAACCCAAATCAAAAATACATCCGACCAGAGAAAGAAGTATGGTGAGTAGTTGCGATCCAACCTATGGACTGGTTGATGAGTTACTTGAACTGTTGACGAAATCAAAATCATTGCACATATTGCTTGTTTTGGACAGAAAAAAAGGCCCAATTCGCTTTTCTGATCTTAAAAAATTAGTCGATTCATCTTCGACCACAGTTTCCCGACGATTGAAGGAACTTGAAGCTCATGGTCTTGTTTCCAAGTCTGAAGTGGATGGGGGTTCGAATTTGCATGTATATTCAATCACAGAGGATGGACAATCACTCAGCCCAATTATGCAATCTCTATTCGATTGGGCGGCTGATCGTCCGCAATGAATCATTTCAGAGGGTAGTGATACGAACAGCCCACACAAAGCCCATTCAAAGATCAATTATTTTCAGTAACTCCA
>CATISE010000106.1 GCA_949538655.1 Marine Group II euryarchaeote MED-G33
ACACTGCCCGAGATGCGATGACCGCCTTGTCACCAATCACACAGCCTGGGTTGACCTGTGCGTGAGTTCCAATGACACATTTCGAACCAATTTTCACAGGAGCCATATGAATTCCATCTTTCTCAAACAGGTGCCCATTGATGACTGCATGCCCTCCAATGATTGTTTTGTATCCAACTTCGACCATGTAACAATCATTGACATTCGGCGAAACAATTTGCACTTTTTTACCAATCTTCATCCCCATCAACGAGAAGTAAATATTGCCAATGAAGGACGGAACCATCCATTGCAAAGAGGGCATTGCAAGTCTGTGGAAAAGGCCCATGAAGGCCCATCGAATGGTCAACCAGCTCTGCGTAGGTGCCTGCGCAGCCTCGGATTTTGGTCGTAATATAAGGCCGAAAATTCCGAGGATGAGTAAGTCTAGGATACACCAAACAAGTAGACCCATTCCGATTGCAGCACCTTGAGCTACCAATTGTTGCCAACCGTCGTACATCACTCCAGCTTCTTGGAACATCCAAATCCCGGGAACAGCGGCCATTCCCCATACAAGGAAACCACAGGGCATCACGAGAATGGATAATGTCATCTGAACAATGCCGAAATATTTCATCGGCTTGGCCATATGATCACGACTCCATGCCTTGTGCTTCATTCCGCGCATCTTCTTCTTGAGCAACGCGTATGCCTTCCTCAATGTCGACCTTGCTGGTGAGATAGGTTCCTGCTAGAATGACGATTGTAATCGATAGCAATGCGACTCGACTGTCGAAAGCCGTACTGGCGATTGCATACAATGCAGTTCCAATCATCGCTGCAGATTTACCGAGGAATCCAAAGAAGCCGAAGAATTCAGATGTGCGAGTTTTCGGGGTTAATTGCGAGAACATTGAGCGAGCCTGAGCACCTGCTGAACCCATGGCGCATCCAACAAACAGTCCGAGGATAATCCATTGTAGGGAGACACTGATGCCCAGTGGCGCCCAAACCAAACTACGCATTGTAGAGGCCCACCAATCCACAGGTCCACCTTGGTCGACTACAGTTGGGTGTGTGTTTCCAACTTCTGAAGATCCTGCAATACTGGAACCTTCGGGGCCGCCGATGATGATGATGGAGAATCTGTGTGCATCTTCTTCAGCAAAAGCAGCGGCTAGAGAAATTGCCTCTGCCTCAGTAATTGTCTTGGCATCTTCTTCTTCTGCTTCCCCCACTTCATCTGCAAGGAATGATGCACCAAAGATACCTACGCCAACGAGTAGGAAAGCAGCAAATACACCCATAATTCCCATTTCACGTTCTTGTAACCACATGAGTCCACCACCCAATAATACGACCATGACCAAGATGAATAAACAGACCATCAATCCGGTTCCTAGCGTACTTTCTCCTGCGGCTTCTACGGAATAATCTGTTTCTGGAAAGTGTTCTTGGAATGCATCGCGGAAGGCAGCATCACCTTCGGAATCTTCAGCAATCCAACCCTCGTAACCGCGATCGTAGAGTGTCGTCATTTCGTAAAGCCCAGTCTCATCATTCCATTCAAACTGGAAATCATAGCGCTCAGCATCTTCTTCGCCTTCAAGTTCGAGTGGAGCAAAACCGGCTGCTGCAACTGCGACTGCACAGTAGATGAGAAGTGCCAACATCAAAGCAAATTTCGTACCTCTCTTCTCGGCAAGTTTGCCAAATACAAATGTCATTGGAATCGCGACAATATTGACAGTCAACAACAACATGACGTTCATACTGGGGTTCAGCCTCAACACAGATTCACCAAATGCACTGGCCATGCTGGCGATTGTATTCACGCCGTCATAGAACAGCAGGTATGCAAGTAAGAAGAATGCAAGGACCTTGAATTTTCGAATCTCAATCGCTGTTGTTATGACTTGGCCATATGCGAGCTTTGCAGCGCCAAAAACTCTGGAAAAGTTGTTTTTACCCAGGCTTTCCCACTCCAAATCAGAGGCGATTTCAGGTTCAGGTGTCCACTTGAACATCAA
>CATISE010000107.1 GCA_949538655.1 Marine Group II euryarchaeote MED-G33
CAAAACAGCGCCAACAGCCTTCTCGTCAATTTCTTTCTCTGCGGAGTGCAGCATCATTGCAGCATATACATATTCCATTTTTTTCACCTTTTTTTGTTTGTTTGTTGGAAATCATCCAAAGAGATCTCCTAGGCCACCGAATTCGGCGCCATCGTCCTCTTCCTCTGCTTCTTCGGCAGCGGCTTCTTCAACCGGTGCATCTTCAACAGCGGGTGCGACTTCCGCAGCAGCGGCTGCGGAGCCAAGTGCACTAGACAATTCATCATCCAGTGCAGAGGAATCCATCTGGCCGGCAACGGCCAACATTCGAGCATGAGCTCGGCTGATCAGTATAGGCATTGTATCCTCGTTGTGGATACCTGCCTCGACAGCCACCGCCATTGCCTCACCCGCAGCCTTCGAAAGAAGGACGGGCATGGTTTCGTTGGTGAACCATCCGATGTGACAAGCGAGGTTGAATGCACCACTTGTGGCACTCTTGACATTCGCTGTGAATCCATCGAGATCGAGATCGAGGTCGGCTGCATCCATGACGGTGCCATCTTCAATCACACCAGACAAAATTAGACCGATTTCGATTGGGTTGATTTCAAGTTTGGACAACATTAGACCGAGGTCTGCGCTGATAGGGTTTCCCTTCTCAACAACTGTTACCGTCTTTTGAATGGCAACCTTACCCTTGTCAATCTTGGCAGGGATGCCTACAGAATTGAATTCACCAACAATCGGCCCTGGTGGGAAAGATGTGGGTCCTTCTTCGATGATAATGTCATTGGGTGCAACGTCGCCCGCTTTGGCAGCACGTCCAGTTCTTGTTTTCTCCAATTCGGCAAAGAGCTGGAATGCATTGAGGTTGTCAGTTTGAACGAGCACAGGAATTGTTACTCCATCCAAGAGAGCATCCAATTCTTCATCTGAGAGGCCGGCTTTCCCCCACGCGCGCCGAATCAATGTCTTCTTGGCCATTGTGAGGACCATTTGTTCTCGCAATGTTTCGCGCATGCCGAGCATGGCTGTTGCGGGTACACCTGCAACATCGACGACACCGATGACACCTCCTTGCTTGAGTAGATCTGTGAGGACCTTCACACGGTCTTTCTTCCACTCAGCTGCCTTTGGAATCAGAGAATCACCTCCACTTGAACCGATGGACCCATCGAGGTCTTCACGTAGAATGAACGAATGTTACCTGCGCCTCTCTCAAGTTTGCTGGTGACACGCTTCCAAACTTCAATACCGTTCTGAGTAAGAGAATCTACACTTTGTTCACGTGTACCAATGACTGTGTGGAATGTAACCTTGTCACGACTTCGAACGATTGCGACATCTTTCAATCCCTTTGCAATCGCGCCTGGATCCGCAACTGGTGGTACAGGTCGTGGCATTTTTCCACGTGGTCCAAGGACCACACCAAGGAATCGTCCAATTGGACCCATGTGTGGGATTTCAGAGAGGAAGAAATCATGTCGGTTGGCCAGTTTTCGAGCCTTTTGACGAGTTCCACCCAACTCTTCAATCTTGGTTGGGTCGATGACAATAATCCCTGCATCCTTGGCCTTTGTTGCCATTTCTCCATCGGCGAACATGGCAATGCTAGGTGATTTACCGCGACCTGCAGGTAGGCGAATTTCCTCTTGAATCCTGTTTGATGGATTCTTCAGGTCAACGTCTTTGATGGTGAAAGCAAATTCCACCGTTTCTACGAATTTTCGCTCAGGCGATTCAGATAGAGCCTGCTCGATTGCTTGTTTGATATTTTCTTCCATTTTTCTCACCCCTGCGGTCTCGCGAGGGTTGCCCCTCTCCCGCAATCCATGATCGTTAATCAGCTAAATTGTGAATCGAAATCTCCATTTTTTACTGCCGCAATGGCATCCTTTGGGCGCATACCCTCTACACTTACTCGCATCGACACACAAGTGCCCATGACTTCGAGCGCGCGTGCCTTTTGAGATGCTCCAGTGAGCTTGTCTTTCTTGGTCTCAGAGACCTCGATGACTTGTTGAATCGTTAAGTTCTCAGTGGAGGCATCCCATGACCCGTTGCACTTCTTCTGACCGAGCGTCTTTAGGACGGTGTGCGGGGTTTCATCACGGGCTGACATCGTAAACACTCCATTGAGGGGGACCGGGCGACCTACTTCCTGTATTTAACACGCGCGTGAGGCCTCTGATTACTCGGCTGCGCGCTGTGTGACGCGAACTTGATCAGCGCGGATTGTCATTGGGATTGGAATCGCAGCATCGAAGAGTTCGACCGTAACCTCTTCTTTGTTCTCAGCAACATTGGTTACACGAGCACGTTCGCCCTTGAAAGCAGCAACACGAATTTCAACGATGTCACCTTCTTCAATTCCGGCTGTAGCAGATTTGGGCTCAAGGTATGGCGTCACGTCACCTAGGGGTGATGTGCCTGGCAAAACCTTCCTACAATTCTTTAGAGGGGTTGTTCGACCTCCTGCTCGGCCAATGAGTTTCTCAACATGGTGGAACGCACTGGCTTCAATGAAGATATATCCATTCAGAATTGTAGGGCATAGAACACTGAAAATTTCTCCCTTGATATCTTGGAGAGAACCGGTTCCAGAAAGTCTGGCCTGAATTTCATTAGCAACATTGTGCTCTTGATTCATGGTTGTTTTCAGAATGTAAAGGTAGGAAGCAACGTCACCATACAATTCACTAATTTGTGGAATACTGTATGACTTGTCCTGGATGGAACCTGGATCGACCCACTCTGCATTTTTGTAGAGGGTTCGAGGTTCAACTTCTGCCGATGCCGAGATGAAAAGAATTGGGATCACATCATTCAAACGATTTCCAAATTCTAGACCACGTGCTTCAGCACTTCGTACATGGGTTAGATTACCAGCGGGGATTCCAGTTGATTCTTCGATTCGTCTTGCAACCGCATCAATATTCTGGGGGTCGCCGATTCCATAAACGCCATCCCATGCACCTGGGAAATCAGCGACACCATCGGCACGCTGCATGAGCAAAACCTTGTCCTCATATCGAACAAATGCGACGAAAGCATCAGATCCACTGTATGATGTTGTATTGACAACAACATCCTCAGGTTCAGATTGCTCTTCGACGATCTCTTCGGTTTGTTCCATAACGCCATCATCCTCTACAATGGGTTCGTCAACCATTTCTTCTTCAATAGAGTCGCTGGCTTCGTCTAATTGTTCATCATCATTGTCAATCATATTAGCAACTCCTAATCAATTGGTAAGCCAGTCAAAGAATGGTGGTAGGACGTTGTCCATTAGAACCAACATCACGAATCCGATGAAGCCGAGAACGAACATACCGATTCCACAGACAATGCAAGTCTGACGGAATTCAAGAGAACTAGGCTTTCGCGCCATCTTGATAATTCGAGCCCATGAGCCCTTTCCCAAGCCGCGAATACCCGATTCGAG
>CATISE010000108.1 GCA_949538655.1 Marine Group II euryarchaeote MED-G33
GCTGCGCCATGAATCGACGACATGCAGCCGCTACTTGAATCCCGCTCTAATCAGCGCAGACCTTGTCTCTTCGCAGGTGGGAGTGAATTCTCGATGACAACAATACTCGCACATGCGAGGTCTATACTCGATTGATGTGTGTGCCGTCGTCGAATATGACCTGAATCAATGAACAAGAAAAAGAGATTGAGTAATGGGATGAGATAACGCAACTTGGAAATTGAACGCCGCCCACAATCGATTAATTGCAATGGCTCACCATCTTCTCGCACTACAGCCAATCCAAACCACCATTGGCCCAGCCCTCCACCGATGTTGTGAACCGCATATTTGTGATAGAGGTAATTTGCCCCGATGATTAAAGCCCAATTGACCAACACAAAGTACCATTGAGCACTGAAGAGTGCCCCAAGATTCCATGCATAAGCAATCCATGAACTGGTTGCGATGAGAAGGACCCCCATGACTACACTCGTATCGATGATATAAGCCGAGATTCTTTTCCATAAAGGGGCTAGAATCGTACCTTCAGGAACTGGCCAATGCCCTTCATCAGCTTGCACTGCTAACTTTGCAAGAGTGGGCCCTTGCCCGTAGGTTGAGATTGGACTATCGTGAATCATCGTATCTCCTCATTGGTTCGCGCGTGCCTCTCCCTTAATGTCACATGTGGAGGACATGGTACGCTTCAAGACCTCTTTCAGAGGCCCAATCACACCATGATGCCCAACTGGAATCATTCCGCAAAGTACGTGGATGCCCCAGCAAAATCAATCCCCTTCTGGCGCGTGTAATCGCAACATTCAATCGCCTTCGATCGGTCAGGAAACCCATTTCACCCGCATCATTTGCACGAACAGCCGAGAGAACAATCACATCCTTTTCTCGACCTTGATAACCATCGACGGTTTTGATTTCAAGTCCGTGGTAGCGTTCGTGTTCTTCTCGTCCACCCGCATTCTCAAACAAATCATTCAGCAATCGAACCTGTCCACTGTATGGTGTGACCACGCCGATATCGCTTGGTGTAAGGTCACCACCCGAAAGTAACATGTCGACAATACGAACAGCCAGCCCGGCCTCATCCATATTCTGCTTCGAGGCACCATCGGGACTGGTATCTTCCGAACCTTCGACTGGAACAAACGCAACGGGTGCATCCCAATCAGGCCACACAAAACCAGCTGGTGCGACCCTTTCTTCAGCCGAAACACCATCTTCTAAACGACCGCCATAGAATCTTTCACTCGGCCATTCTCTAATGACAGGATGCATTCGATATTGTGTGGTAAGCATGGTCGATGGGGCACCGAGTGCAATCAATCGCTCAAATAGCGAACGTGAGAAACCAGCTTCTTCGGCTCTACGAGAAATTACGGTCGGGGGCAATTGGTGATGATCACCGACCAGAACCACATGACGGGCCCCCTTGGTGAGTGGAATCAGAGTAGCAGTCTCTGTTGCCTGTGTCGCCTCATCGATAAGCACGAGAGGGAATCGTCTTGAATCTAGCAAAAAATCTCCAGCCCCAACACAAGTTGCACAGATTACTTGGGCATGTTCCAATATATCGTCCCGCATCTGATTTTCAATTCGGCGAACTTCTTTCCAACCCTTGTTGATATCTCGATGTGCCAACCCCTTATCCTTGCCCTTGAGTGACGGCAATCTACGCATTGCATCTTCATTCAATCCAATCACAGTATCTACATCTTCACGGAGATGATGTTCAGCCATTTGTGCGGCCATCGTCGCATCTCTCAGGTTCTCACGAACTTTCACTGGCTGTCCCAGCCGAATGGCCTTGACACCTTGATCCAACAACCCCTCCAATAGATTGTCGACAGCAACATTCGAATCTGCGACGGCTAAAACCGGACCAGCACCATTTCGAGCCCATGCGGACAAGATGCGGACAGCAGTGTGTGTTTTTCCTGTTCCAGGGGGGCCTTGAATCAATGACAGTCGATACTGCATTGCATTTGAGAAGGCTTCTGATTGACTTGAGTTCAAATTCCCAGTGTGGTTGGCTTGTGCCGTAAGACGCTTCTGAATTCCACCTAGATTTGCAGGTCTTGATGAACTCGCTTCCATGTCCCGAACCTGCCCATAAAACAATTCTCGAAGTGTCGTTGAATTCTCTTCACTGAATAGCAACTCCAGTGCGTTTGCCATCCGATCATGTGCGACACGATTCGCACCCCGGTCTAAACGCCAGGTATCCGTCCGAATTTTATGCGGCTGCTCGTTGACCACAATGCGAATAAATTTACGCGAACGTGACAACACAGTCCCTTCGATCACTTTCTCTTTCAGGGGATTGTGGCGAGAAAGTGTGACAATGTCACCATGTCTAAATCGGTGGTGAGGCAGTGCCGAACCTTTTGCAAACAATTTAACAATCCTTTCACCAAACAACCAGCCATCATTGCGTCCTTCCAAATCAAAGAGAGTGATTCCATTTTCGATCAGCCGATCCTTGCCCCACTTCCGCAATCGCTCTTCAACAGCAAGCATTTCGTCTTCCAATTCCCAATCGATGAATCGAGTGAATTGCTCAAAATGATCTTGTGATCGAGGAAATGAGATTCCATCGCTTTCTTGGTCACTTCCATTGTGAACTGCAGAACCAGCGGGAGGGCCTCGTTTAATGCGGTGAACCTTCCCTTTTCGGTCCGCCATGGATGCTGCTGATAAACGGACACCTTTGGACCCTCCCACCCACCTGTTGGCCCCTATAGGGCCAATTCCTGAACATCATACAGTTCAAGCGTGGGGCAGCGAATATTATACCATAATTGTGAACGCCCTATTCTTGGGAGAGGTAATGTTCGGCCGCAAGCGGAAGAAAGAAACCGATGGGCAAATGTGCCCACTCTGTCAATTGGTGAATGCCCAAGATGCAGAAACATGTACTCGTTGTTACTACGAATTCACGATTGCTGCCCACCGTCAAACCGTCTCAGAAATTACTGATGAGGAAAGCGGTGGATTATTCGACGCTCTAATGGAAGAGGATGAAGAAGATGAAGATGATTCTCCCATGGTCGATTGGACCAGCCATTCATTTTCGATGGATGATATGACTGTCGAGGTCTCCCCATACGATGAACAAGGTTTGGTCGAGGTTGACCAATCAGTATCGATGGATCACCAGTTCGATGCCCCCCAGCAGGTTGCAAGAGTGAAAGGGAAACAAGAAGAAGTAGCTGAGGAATATGTACTAACTGCAGCTGATGCACCAAAGAATGTCACAAAATTCGATACGGGGGATGGTCCCGATTTAGCCTTCCAAGAAGAAGAGTACAGTGCCCCTGTAGTCAAACTTGTTGAAATGACAGAAAGTGCTGATGTTGAACCGGTTCAATCCGCATCC
>CATISE010000109.1 GCA_949538655.1 Marine Group II euryarchaeote MED-G33
ACCTTCTCGCTGAATTTCCCCATCCAATCTTCGACCTTTTCAGGTTCGACATGTCTTGCAGCAATCATTTCGTTCCATTCTTCATCTCTACGTTGCCGATAGACAACTGCTCGATATAATACGACAGCACCAATCATGGTGACGATGATTGAAATGAGTATTTGTCCCCAATCGTTCCAAAGCGTTTGAACTTGGCTGAAAAATTCACTCCATGCACTTTCCTCTTCGATATTCTCTGGGCGCCATTGTTCGGCCAAGTATTCGTATTCGGTACGGTTCGTGAATAGGATGTCTGGTTCTAACGTACTACGCATGTCAATTGTGATTTCTGCCGTTCCATTGACCTCCTGATCACGAGGTAATTGCATCCATGTTCGGAACGTTACAGTACTTTCTGGAGGCACATCATTGAGGATGAAGTGGTGTGGTGTTCCATCGTCGCTTTCCCATTCACTTGAGAAAGGCGGAATCAATCCACACGGCGTGAATACATTTGTCGATAAGGTCACATCTAGCCCGTCTTCAGCATTGCCAATGTTACGTAGCGTGTATGCCAATGTGATGTTATCTTGGTCATCCATTGAAACATATTCCGCACTGATTTCCCAATCGATTTTTACCGCCACTTCAATGGTTTTCTCAATTGAACCAACTTCAATTCCATCAGCAGTAACCATTCGAATGATTGGTGTAATCTCAAATCCTGCAGGCAATCCTGATTCGACCACATAAATGACGCCTACATCCGTAGAAACACCAGGTTGTAGATTGAAAACGGTTTGAGCCACTTGCAGTTCAAGTGATTCCGGAGTATCCCATTCGATTTCATAATCGTCCTGATAATTTCCTGTATTTTGGATTCTGAATTCACTTGTGCAAAGGTCACCAGCATCCATCAATTCACAGTCGTCATCCAAGTATACGATTCTGGCACTTCTCTCTCGAAGAATACTGACTTCAAATTGTGTGGTCGAGATTTGTTGACTTGCCCCACTGCTCCAAGTACTGAATTCGACCCACATGGTTCCTTCAGGATTTGGAGGTGCATCGAATTCAATTTGTACAGTACCGGATTCATACGGTGCCAAATCAAGCACATTGTAGAGTTCAAAAATTCCTACCGCCCATCCATTTTGCATGAACGAAAGGTCGGGCTCTTGCCCGGTGATATAGACGCCATCTTCACTGACGGGCCGGATTCGGACAGCCAAACTCTTGTCTTCATTTCCGAGGTTACGAACTGATACTGGGATTCTTACCTTGAGATCAGGGTCAACTGTTGCATTTTCGGGTTGTGCAGCTACCTCTGCCCCATTCCACGGCAAAACCTCAACAGTGAATGTCCATGTTGTAGAATTACCATCGTGTTGACTGATGGCAGTGACGGTGAACGAGTGCTTTGATCCAGCCAAAGGCTGCCCCATGGAGATCTCTGGCACAGAGATTGAGAATGAAATCCAGTGCAATGAATCACTGTCCATTTGCAATGTGTAAGCGGTGGCGGG
>CATISE010000110.1 GCA_949538655.1 Marine Group II euryarchaeote MED-G33
AAATTGTCGCACAAACCGGTCACCAAAAAATTGGCTATAAGCAATCTGGTGATGCATGAACAAAGACAATTCATCATCGGTGCCTTTGAGGCATAGACCTGTTCAGACACGCGCATGGGCGAAGCATATGGGCAACTGATGTCGAGAATGAAAGAAATTGAAACTGTTGGCCAAATTCAGGGTCTTCTCGGTTGGGATCAAGAAGTCATGATGCCACCCAAGGCCGGGACACTACGAGCCGAACAGATGGCTTGGCTATCTCGAACAAGTCACGCAATGATGGTAGAATCATCAATGGGTGAAGTATTGGAAGCAGCAGAGCAAGAAGGAACGGATGACGAGGTTGCTGCCGGGAATCTTCGATTGATTCGAGATGCATATGACAAGGCGACAAAGAAACCTGCGGATTTTGTTGAGCGTTTTGCACGCCACAAGTCCAAGTCGATCGTATCCTGGGCAGAAGCCCGAGAGAAGAACGATTTCTCCATCTTCCGCGATGATCTGGCAGAGATGATTGAACTCAATCGTGAACTCGCAGGATATCTTGGTTACGAAGAGAATCCATACGACGCATTGTTGGACATCTATGAGTCTGGACTTTGCGTCGCACAAGTTGATCCTCTATTCGCTGGTCTTCGCGAAGCCTTGGTCCCTCTCATCGCAGCTGTTGGTGATTGCGATACACCGGATATGAATTGGGTTGAATCTAATCATTGGCCAGAGGGGGCTCAGGCTTCACTATCCCATGGAATTTCAGCAGCCATCGGTTTTGATTTCGATGCTGGGCGTCGAGACAAATCAACTCATCCTTTCTGTGGTGGTTCAAATCCAGACGATGTTCGTTGGACCACACGCTATGATGAAGCAGAACCATTTGGCTCATTGTATGGTTCTCTGCATGAAACTGGGCATGGTTTGTATGAACAGGGCCGTCCGCGAAATCTTGATTTCCAACCCGCAGGTCATGCAGATGGTCTCGGTGTCCACGAATCACAAAGCCGACTTTGGGAGAACCAAGTCGGTCGCTCATTGGCATTCAGTGAATGGGCGATTCCACATTGGTCCGAACATTTTTCAGAAAATATGCAAGGGGTAACTGGGGAAATGCTGTGGCGCAGTGTCAACATGGTTGAACCCAGTTTAATTCGTGTTGAAGCGGATGAAGCCACCTACAACATCCACATCATGATCCGCTATGAAATCGAAAAGAAACTCATCAATGGAGAATTGGACATTGATGATTTACCAGATGCTTGGGACGATATGTACGAGCAGTATCTGGGCATCCGTTCACCTGATCGAAAGCAAGGTGTGTTGCAAGATATCCATTGGTCGATGGGAGCATTCGGTTATTTCCCAACATATACCCTAGGAAATTTGTACAGTGCACAGTTGTTGGCCGCCGCCCGTAATGATTTGGAAGGGGAGGAAACTTTGGAAGAGATGTGGAGTCGTGGTGAATTTGAACCGCTATTGCAATGGATGCGTACAAATGTCCATTCAAGAGGTAGCATCTTGTCACCTGCTGATTTGATTGAGGAAGCAACGGGACAAACCCCTACTCCTGAACCATTCATCGCTTACCTACGAAACAAGATTCAATCTCTGTATGGTGTGACCGCTTGAAGCAGAAGTCCCAAAAGCCACCAAGGCCCCTTCACTCACATGGAGGGGGGGCCAGTTCGTGATTTACGCGATATGGCTTGGTTTCAGAGGAATCTCGATGCGGGCGTAGGTGCGTTGCATTTGGATGACCATCGCTTGATTGCAGGGGATTGGGACGGCGGAATTCATTGCTGGGACTTAGAAGGAGAGCTCTTGTGGGATGCAAAAACCAGTAACAGGGTCTCTGGTTTCGCAATTGGTGGCGATCTACTATTCGCAGTATGTGGTAGAGATATTGTTTGTTTGAACATCACAACTGGTGAAAACCATTGGACTGTGGAATTAGAGGGTAGTAGCGATCTTGTCGCTTGTACCCCGGACGGTACAACCATCCTCGCCACGTCTTCAATCTTTGATTTGGAAATGAATGATTTCATAGAATCAACATTTTGGCGTTTCAATGCGGAGGGGGAATTACTTCGTCAAGATTCTATCAATGAGCGCCCTTGGGCGATTGAAATGCGAAATGATGGTGTTGCTTTCCTACCATTGGGTAGACCAAGGTGTGGAATGATTCGAGCTACAGGAGATGGGTTACACCACACACCCTTGCCAACGAGTTCCCCCGCTACCTGTGGTTACCCTGGCCAATCACATATGGTCATTGGACATGCAGATGGTACTCTATCTGCCATTGATGATGGCATGGTAATGGATGATGACACATATACCAACCAGCCAGGCTCAATCGGTTCAATATCTGCGACTGAACATGGTTTTCTTGTTGCAATATCCATTGAACCGGGGGCGGCCGGTGCAGGATTTGGCGGGGCCGAAGGGCTTGCTCGGGCGTATGATGGAAAAGGTAGCTTACTCTGGCAAATCGAAACACCGCTTGGTCGCAACGTCGACCACGTAGCTTTCGGTCCAATCATCAAAGATTGCACCAGCGCATGGGTTGCCTCATGGGATGATCGCTTGTCTTCACTTGAAGTCAGAACCATTCCAGAGGGGGGATCTTTGATGATGGTTGAAATGGAATCTAGAATCAATGCAATCATTGGAAATCTGGAATATCTAGCAATCGGTTTCGATGATGGTTCCTTGTATTTGTTACAGGGGGAATTACTCACCAGACGACTCGATTCGGACGCATCCCCGGTCGCGGATGAACATCGTTCCTCGATGGCTGAAAAGTTGCGTCGTTTGCGTTCATAAAATGAACATTTTTTGCCATCCAACTCCAGTGGAAATAAGGGTTCAGTGAGGCCTTTTCTGATGGAAAAGGACTTATTTTTTAGAAAGGTTTATGGGACTCCCTGCCCCACGTGAACTTTGCCGCTCCCGAGGAGTGGTGTCGGGGCGCCCAGCGTCACCGGCAGGCCCTAGCCCACAAGGGACCCAATTCGGGATCGGTAGTGGGCCATCGAATCCGACGCAAGTCGGGCTAGGTGGGGTGCGCCCCCAACTGTAAGGTCGGGTAGGCGGGCCCGCAGGAGGAATGAAGGCACACACTTCGGTGTGTGTTGGATACTTCTGTGAACGTGTATTAGAGCTGGGCTCAAACTACACAACGACACATCGTGTCGAACACAGGAGAGTTGCTCGCAAGAGCGAAGGACAATTGGAAGGAACTAGCAAGGAAGCACCTTGATTGACACCTACAGGGAATCATTGGAAGCCGAAAGGTGACCTCAGGGACCCAATAAGGTTGAAGTCATAAAAGCCAACTTGTGAAAAGTCGGCTGATCACTCCTTAAGCACAATCCTGTGCAGGTAATTGGCGAACAGCAATGTGAACCAAACTACCACGGGACGGATTAGACTGCAGTCGACGCCGCCCCGGGGAAGGGAAAGGCAGCAATGCTGGAACTGGACCGAAGGGGGACAGGGGTGACAGTAATGTCACTATCCTGCTCCAGGTGGATCAAAGTCGTAAGGCGGAGAGAAACCAGGAGGCGGGGTGTAGACCGCAAGGAAAGCACCCCTCTCAGGGACGCCGGAAAGGAGCAATCCTGACCGGGAACTGGTGAAAAGAAAGCAGTCTTCGGATTGTGGACGACGCATCAGGATTCGAGGCAGGCAACTGACTCGGGCGTCTAAGGGAAGGCATGGTGCGTTCGCGCACCGTGTCAACCCGACCGAGGTTTGGAACAAAGTCGCAAGACGGAGAGAAGGATCGCGGACGTGGAGGCTGGCTGGCGGTGAAAGATCTACTCGATTCGAATCCGCCAGTCAGTACTCCCAACTCCCTCTCCAGGCGGAACAAAGTCGTAAGACGGAGGGAAGCCAGGGGGCGATGTGTGAACCGCAAGGAAAGCACAACGCTTGGACGCCGGAAAGGAGCAATCCTGACCGGGAACTGGTGAAAAGAAAGCAGTCTTCGGATTGTGGAC